>NZ_JBSXOM010000030.1:0-198235 GCF_056859455.1 Qipengyuania sp. L-5Y
GCCCCAGGCCATCGAACCGATCGCCATGCGCGTACCCGAAGCCTGTCGCTATCTCGGGATCGGACGCAGCACACTCTATGTGCTCATTTCCAGAGACGAGATCGAGATCATCAAGATGGGGAGCGCAACCCTCGTGCTCACCGCCAGCCTGCGCTCGCTGGTTGAGCGGCTGCGTCGTCCTGCCGATCAGGTAACGGGGACCACTTTATGATTACGGCGCATCCTGACTTGCTGAAAGCTGTGGTGCTTGCCGCAATCGTGAGCATGCCAGATCATTCCAAACGTCAGCTGGTCTCGAAGATGAAAGAGCGGCGTGCAAACGCAGAAGAAACACTGGCCGCCAGATTGGTGATTGCGCTTTCGCAGCGGTCCTAGGCTTTCTGACTATGGCAGCTACGCGCCCCATCTCGGTCATTCAACGTTCTGTGATCGCTGCCCGATAGCTGCCTTTCGAACGCGCGGACGATGCCACTGCACCCTTCGCACTTGCAACATTTTTGCTTAGCCGCTAAGTGCCCGCAATCCACCGGACCCGGCCGCGCCGGGTGGCTCGGCCCGGCGCCTATCCCCGGGACAACCTTTCAGACCGGCATTCTGGCCGCACAAAGTGTTCGCAGCTGAGCGATGCTTCCGCGCATCGTGCCGGTCGTGTGAGTCGTGTTAGGGTTCACATGTTCGATATTCCCACGCTTAGGCGTGAATGGCTTTCCAATCCCCGGCGCGACATTCTCGCCGGCATCGTCGTCGCGCTTGCGCTCATTCCCGAGGCAATCGGCTTCTCCATCATTGCCGGGGTCGATCCGAGGGTCGGCCTTTACGCGTCGTTCTCGATCGCGGTCATCATCTCGCTCGTAGGCGGGCGACCGGGCATGATCTCGGCAGCCACCGCAGCTATCGCCGTTCTCGTTCTGCCGCTCATCCAACAATACGGCGTCGAATACCTCTTCGCAGCAACGATCCTGATGGGCGTCATTCAGGTCATCGCAGGTTTCCTACGGCTGCACCTGCTGATGCAATATGTGTCGCGCTCGGTCATCACAGGGTTTGTCAACGCATTGGCGATCCTGATCTTCATCGCACAGCTGCCGGAACTCACCGGCGTGCCGATGCTGACCTACGTGCTGGTCGCCGCGGGACTGGCGGTCATCTACATCCTTCCGCGCCTCACGAAGGCCATTCCCTCGCCGCTGGTCGCGATCATCATCCTGACGACGGTAGTCTACTACATGGGCATGGATGTGCGCACGGTGGGCGATATGGGTGAGTTGCCCTCGTCGCTGCCTTCGTGGCTCATTCCCGACGTTCCGTTCACGCTTGAGACGTTGCAGATCATCCTGCCCTACTCGGCAACGATGGCGGCGGTCGGCCTGCTCGAGTCCATGCTGACCGCGCAGATCGTCGACGACCTGACCGATACGGGGTCCGACAAGCGGCAGGAGATGAAGGGCCAGGGCATCGCAAACTTCTTCACCGGCTTCCTCGGCGGGATGGGCGGCTGCGCCATGATCGGCCAGTCGGTCATCAACGTGAAGTCGGGCGGCGAAACGAGACTTTCGACCTTCGTATCGGGCGTCTTCCTGCTGTTTCTTCTCCTGGTGCTCGGCCCGCTGGTCGCGATCATTCCGATGGCATCACTGGTTGCGGTCATGATTATGGTATCGATCGGCACCTTCTCGTGGCGCTCGATCAAGGACATCCGCACCAATCCCTGGCAGTCGTCGGTGGTCATGATCGTCACGGTAGTCGTGGTCGTGTGGACGCATGACCTGGCGCAGGGCGTGCTCGCTGGTGTGATCCTTTCGGGCCTGTTCTTCGCCAGCAAGGTGAAGCGGTTGTTCACGGTCGATACCGACCTGTCCGCCGACGGCACGACGCGGACCTATCGCATTGGGGGCCAGGTCTTCTTCGCTTCTTCCGATCGCTTCGTCGAAGCGTTCGACTACAAGGAAGTGCTCGACCGGGTGGTGATCGACGTCAGCCGCGCGCACTTCTGGGACATCTCGGCGGTGGGCACGCTCGACAAGGCGATCCTCAAGTTCCGCCGCGAGGGCACCGCGGTAGAGGTCCGCGGCCTGAACGAGGAGAGCGCCGGGATGATCGAGCGCTATGCTATCCATGACAAGCCCGGCGCCGATGCGCAGCTGGGAGGACACTGATGGGAGATACAGCAATGGAAAACGTCCTCGCGGCGATAGATGCCTCGGCCTACGCCACCAGCGTTTGCGGTTATGCCGGGTGGGCGGCAAAGCGGCTGTCGCTTCCGGTCGAACTGCTCCACGTCGTCCAGAGACAGGACGCCATCACGGCGCGCAAGGACCTGTCCGGTGCCATTGGCTTGGGCGTCAAGAGCGACCTCATGGAAGAGCTTGTCCGCCTTTCCGAAGAAGGCAGTCGGACCGAGATCGAGAAAGGCCGCGTCATGCTAAAAGCGGGCGAACAGTTGCTGCGTGAATCGGGCATTACGGACATCTCGACGCTTCATCGCCACGGCGGGGTGGTCGAGACCATTCTCGAGCGCGAAGATCACGCCCGCGTGGTTGTCATGGGCAAGCGCGGCGTCGGCCACGAATATGCCTCGGACCATATCGGCTCGATGATCGAGCGCGTGGTGAGGTCGAGTGAAAAGCCGGTGCTGGTCGCATCGCGCGAATATGCAGAACCGGAGCACGTCGTCTTCGCCTATGATGCCAGTCCCGCCGCGGAACGCGCGCTGGAGCGTCTGGCCAACTCACCGCTGTTCGACGGTCTGCCGGTCACCATCGTCATGGCAGAGGCGGATGGCGAAGCGCAGCGTGAGATGCTGACCAGGGCAGAAGCGGGATTCGCTTCCGACCACCCCGTTACCGTCGTGATGGAGCGGGACAAGGCCGAAAAGGTCATTCCCGGCGTCGTTGCCGCCACCGAGCATTCGCTGCTGCTTATGGGTGCCTATGGGCATTCGCCAATACGTCGCATGATTGTGGGCAGCACGACCACTGAAATGGTTCGCACCGTCAAGGCTCCGGTGCTGATGGTGCGCTGACGTGTCGATCGATCCTGCAACGTTCCGCAATCCTTTGCTGCAAAGGCTCGCCGAACTGGACGAGCAGGATCGCATCTCCGCGAAGGATCGCGATCCGGTGACGCTGGACCAGGAGAGCGTGGGCCGACTTTCTCGCATCGATGCGATGCAGGTGCAGGCAATGGCGCTGGCGCAGAAGCGGCGGCGGAAGGCCGAACGTGCAGGCATCGCGGCAGCTCTCCAGCGGATCGAGGAAGGGGAGTTCGGCTATTGCATCGAATGCGGCGACCAGATTGCCGAGGGTCGGCTGCGGAATAATCCGACGGTGATAAAGTGTCTGGAGTGCGCTGCCGGGAGTGCCTGAGACGAGCGGTTTACGGTAGGTTTACCCGAGCCTGTCAGGTTCTCCAACCATGACAGCCTATATCGAAAGCGACGGATTACGGCTGCGCCGCAAGGTGCGGGCCCTTGTATTGAACGAGAACGACGAGGTGCTCCTCGTGCGGCCGCATGGATATCGCGATGGGGAATGGACCCTTGCGGGCGGCGGCGTGGAAGAGGGCGAATCTCCCGTCGAGGCTATGCGCCGAGAGCTAGCGGAAGAATTAGGCGTCGGGCTGGAGGCCGAGTTATCGGAACTGCCGGTAACCAACCGGTTCATTTACTCGGCAGAGCACAAGGTGAAACGCAACCTTGACCATGACGGGCAGGACGCGGTGATGTTCGCGTGCCGTATTGATCGCAGCCACCCGCTCCACTTGCAGGCTGAAGAGATAGCCGACGCCCGCTGGTTTCCCGCAGATGATGCTCTTGCAGCGTTTCCCGTGCAAAAGCAGCGCGACATTTACATCCGCTGCCTCAGCGAGCTTTCTCGCTCTGCTTAACGGTCGGTCGGCTTAATCTTCGGACTGTGAATGTGGAGCGCATGCTCGCCGCGGATACTGGTCCTGATCTCCGAGCAACTCTTGAGCCGGAGCAATTCCTTCATCGCCGTCAGATTGGCTGCTTCCACAGGCGTGGCGCGAAGGTCTTGAAAACCAGCCCCGCGCCAATCAATCCGACGCCCAGCACCCAGATATCGACCGGAACCCAGAAGGCGAGAAAAAGGCACGAAGCGAGGCCCAGGACGGAGATCCATCTCGGATATAGCCGCTGATCGTCGGGCAGGCGCAGCGCCGCGAGGTTGGAGATCGCGTAATAGATCAGGACCGTGAAGGCGCTGAACGCCCAGACCGTCTCGACGCTGCCAATTGCTGCCAGCCCGGTTACGAGCACACCAACCAGTATGACTGCAGAAGCTGGTTCCTTTTCCGCTTCGGTCAATCGGCCGAAGACTGGCGGAATATCGCCTCGTCGCCCCATGGCGAGCACCACGCGCGACAGTCCGAGGATCAGGTTCAGCAACACGCCAAGCATCGCAGTGATAGCGCCTATTGCCACCAACAAGGCAAGCGAACGCGACCCCATGGCGGTGGCGGCGGTCTGGAGGGTAGTTGCCTGCCGGTCCGGCGCGTCCGCAAAAACGGCAGTTCCAACGATGCCCACGACCACCGCCGCCACGCATATGTAGAGGGCCGCCGTCACCGCAACCGTGACGATGATGGCCCGGGGGATCGTCCGATGCGGCTCCCGCACCTCCTCGCCAAGAGTGGCAATGCGACCGTAGCCCGTGAAGGCAACGAACATTAGCGCTGACGCATAGAGGAACGCCGATGCTGGAGATTCTTCACGGTCCGAGAAAAAGGGCGTCCAATTTGAACTACCGGTTGCGAACGCACTCGGAGAACCGAAGAGGATGAAGCCGCCCAGCGCCGCGAGCGTCACCGAAACGATTGCGATATTCACCCAGCTTGAGCGCTTGATTCCAGCGAGCACCAAAAGCGTGAAAAACAAGACCGAACCCATCGCGACCCAAGGCATTGCCGCCGCACCTCCGCCTGCCATCGGCAGCGCATAGCCTGCGAAACCCAGCGCTGCGGTGGCGGCGGAAGCCGATTTCGCACAGAGGAACATCCAGCCTGCGGTGAGCCCGAGGCGCGGGTTGAGGTAGCGATAACCGTATTCATAAGTGCCACCACTCACGGGGTGACTGGCGGCGAGCTGCGCGCTCGACAGGGCGTTGCAGGTCGCAACCAGCGCGGCAAGCGCGATCGCCAGGAGGACCGATGGGCCAGCAACCCCAGCGGCGATACCGATGCTGACGAATACGCCGGTTCCGACCATCGAGCCGAGGCCCATCATGATCGCGCCTCCTATGCCGAGGTCACGCGATAGTCGGTGGCTCGATTCGTTCATCTATATAACCTTGGTATCGTGTGCGAACTCCCAACGGGAGCCCGCGCAGAGAGCGTTGGGTAACTGAAATGGGCGGCGGGATTTCGGTAAACCGCCGGGCCTATGTTACATGATGTCTAGCGGTATTGGCAGCGCACCACTCATCGAACTCCATCAAGATGAGGGGTTCAAGGCAATCGCCGATATGTCCTTTTGTGGATCGATGGCGCGACCTGCTTCCTTGCGTTCCGAGTAGCGGTCGACCAACTGTTCGGCGTGCGGCCGCAGCAGCACCGTGAAGCGGACGAGCTCCTCCATGACGTCCACGATGCGGTCGTAGAGCGGCGAGGGTTTCATCCTGCCCGCCCCGTCGAACTCCTCGTATGCCTTAGGCACGCTGGACTGGTTTGGAATGGTGAACATCCGCATCCAGCGGCCGAGCAGACGCAGCGTGTTGACGGTGTTGAAGGACTGTGAGCCCGCCGACACCTGCATGACTGCCAGCGTCCGCCCTTGGGTAGGGCGCATTCCCCCGATGCTGAGCGGCAGGTGATCGATCTGGGTCTTCATGATGCCGGTGATCTGGCCGTGCCGCTCCGGGCTGCACCACACCATGCCGTCGGACCAGAAGGCGTGCTCGCGCAGTTCGTGGACGGCAGGATGGTCGTCACCGCCGATCTGGTCAGGCAGCGGCAGATCGGAGGGATCGAAGATGCGCGTCTCAGCGCCAAACAGCTGGAGCAGTCGCGCGGCTTCCTCGACCGCGAGACGCGAATACGAGCGCTCCCGCAGGGAGCCGTAGAGCAGCAGGATTCGCGGCGGCGGCTGGTCGGCGCCAAGACCAACGGCAGGGCGGGCATGGATGAAGGCGGGGTCGAGCGACGGGAAGGTGTCGGGATCGGTGAGTGGGCGTAAACGGGACATGAGCGAGCTCCGTAGATCAGGCCAGCGTCAGGCGAAGAGCTAGCGCGGCCAAGGTCACCAGCAGGATCGGCGTGGTCAGCGTGATGCCGACGCGGAAGTAATAGCCCCAGCCGATTTTCACGCCCTTCTGTCCCAGCACATGCAGCCATAGCAGGGTCGCGAGCGAACCGATCGGGGTGATCTTCGGCCCGAGGTCGCAGCCGATTACGTTGGCGTAGATCATCGCGTCGCGAACGGGGCCGGTGGCGCCCGTAGCGTCGATCGACAGCGCGCCGACGAGGACGGTTGGCATGTTGTTCATCCCTGAGGAAAGCACGGCCGCCAGGATGCCCGTCCCGAAGGTAGCGCCCCACACACCGCCCTCTGCCGAGCGTTCGAGCAGTTCCGCTATAGCGGCGGCGAGCCCGGCGTTGCTCATGCCGTAAACGACCAGATACATGCCGAGTGAGAAGATCACGACCTGCCAGGGGGCCTCGCGGATCACCTGGCCGGTCGGAATGACTCGTCCGCGCGCGGCGATCGCGATCAGCGCCAGCGCGCCGACGGCGGCGACCGCGCTGATCGGAACGCCGAGCGGATCGAGGACGAAGAAGCCGACCAGCAGCAATGCCAGCACCACCCATCCGGCGCGGAAGGTCGCTCGGTCGCGGATCGCCTCTGCAGGAAGGCGAAGCTGGGCGACATGGTAGCTGGCGGGAATGTCCTTCCGGAAGAACAGCATCAAAGCCACTAGCGTGGCCGCGATGGCGGCAAGATCGACCGGCACCATGACCAGCGCATACTCGCCGAACCCAATGTCGAAGAAGTCGGCCGACACGATATTGACAAGGTTCGAGACGACCAACGGTAGGCTGGCAGTATCGGAGATGAATCCCGCTGCCATGACGAAGGCCAATGTCGCCTTGGCATTGTAGCCCAGCGCCCGGAGCATCGCGATCACGATGGGGGTTAGAATCAGCGCGGCCCCATCGTTGGCGAAGATGGACGCAACGCCTGCACCGAGCAGCACCACGAGCACGAACAGCATGCGCCCGTTTCCGCGGCCCCATCGTGCGACATGGAGCGCGGCCCACTCGAAGAATCCCGCCCGGTCGAGGATGAGGCTGATGAGGATGATCGCAACGAAGGCGCCGGTCGCATTCCAGATGATGTTCCACACCACTGGAATGTCGGCGAGTGAGATGACGCCGGTGGCAAGCGCCAGCAGTGCTCCGCCGATCGCGCTCCACCCGATGCCGAGCCCACGCGGCTGCCAGATCACCAGCGTGATGGTGGCAATGAAGATCGCGATCGCGAGCAGCATCAGGCGATACGCTTGCCCGCTACGTCCGCGACCTGCTCGCCGTCCTCCTTGGTGAAGGCGCCCTGCTGTGGGCTTGGCAAAATGTCGAGCACCGCCTCGGACGGACGGCACAGGCGGACGCCGAGCGGGGAGACGACGAGTGGTCTGTTGATGAGGATCGGGTGCTCCATCATCGCGTCCACCAGCGCTGTATCGCCCAGGCTCTCATCGCCGAGCCCCAGTTCGGCAAAAGGCGTGCCCTTTTCGCGCAGCACCTCCCTCGGACTTAGCCCGGCGCGCTCCATCAGGCTTTCCAGCATCGCTCGCGATGGCGGTGTCTTCACATAATCGACCACATGCGGCTCGATTCCGGCATTGCGGATCATCGCCAGCGTGTTGCGCGAGGTGCCGCAGTCGGGATTATGATAGACGACGATGTCGGTGGTCATTCAGGATTCCTTGGCCTTGGCGCTCGCGCCTTCTTCGCGGCCGATGGCGGCCAATTTGCTGCGCACAGACATTTCGTCGATGCTCGGGAGCGGCAGCATCAGGAACAGCTCGATCCGGCGTTTGAGATAGCTGAGCGCATCGACGAAAGCCTGCCGCTGGCCATCGCCCTCGACCGTGGCGGGATCTTCTACGCCCCAATGCGCGGTGAGCGGCTTGCCTGGCCATATCGGACAGCTCTCGCCCGCTGCGTTGTCGCAGACGGTGAAGATGAAATCGAACTCGGGTGCGCCGGGCTTGGTGAACTCGCTCCAGTTCTTCGAGTGCAGGCCATCGGTCGGATAGCCGAAGCTCTCCAGCACATCGAGCGACATCGGATGCACCTCGCCCTTGGGTTGGCTACCCGCGCTGTAGGCACGAAAACGACCTCCGCCCATTTTGTTCATCAACGCTTCGCCCAGGATCGAGCGGGCTGAGTTGCCCGTGCACAGGAACAGGACATTGTAAGGTTGGTCAGGCACTGTCGGCTCCATCAGCAGCAATGGGAGAGTTCGGCCACGAGCGGCTCGCAAAGCTCTGCGCGGCCCTCACAACAATCCTTGGCGAGGAACAGCATCAGGTCGCGCAGGACCTCGATGTTCGCGCGCTGGATCATCTGCCGCCCCCGCTTTTCCGGCAAGACGAGACCAGCGCCGACGAGGATCGCGAGGTGACTTGAGAAGGTGCTCTGGGTCAGACCCGAGGCGTCTACGAGCTGGCCTGTGGAGAGCCCGTCGGGCTCGCTGCGCACGAGACGGCGGAACGCATCAAGCCGCGTTGGGTGCGCCAGAGCAGAGAGTACATCGAGTGCCGAGGTCGACTTCATACATCGGCAATTATCGATGGATTGATCGGCCGTCAATTCCCATCGATATTTGCCGATGAATAGAGGGTGGATTCGACGGAACTGCGCAATGACACTTCGCGGTCCGGACGACCGGATGCGGCTTTCTAAATCCCATAACCAGACTGTCTGCTGCCGGCCCCGTTCCAGCCATTTCGCGTATCGACGTTGCACCGAGAAACAAACCTGTTCGAAGCTTGCTCATCCTTGCAATCGACGACGGATAGCGGTGGAAAATTCTGGACATTCAGTGCCGCAATGAGGCATTGTTTAACCGTCGAACATCAATGACGACTTGGACGTGTGGTAACGACTGTGGGTACGGGCTAGGCGGCTGAAGGATAAGAAAAAGATTTCAATTCATTAGGTTGAGACCTAAGAAATCCTCCGTCTCCGCCACCACCCTGCAAGACCCGATCGCTCTTGGCGCTGCGAAACCACCTCGCGGAAGGGTGGCCCGTCCCGAAGGACGAGCCTTCGTCTTCAATCCGCCTTCACTATCCGGTCAACTCCGGCGCGTGTTACCGCGTGATAGCTATCGCGTGTTTTGGCGTAGATGCGCCGCGCGATCGGCTGGCCCCATTCGCCTTCGTCCCACAGGACCTGAAACAGCGGGCGCACGAATTTTGCCCGGCCGACCTCAGCCAGAAACTCCTCTGCTTTTGGAACTGCGGGCTCGTATTGGTTCATCAGTCCAAGTTCGAGCCAGAGGAACAGGATCTCGTTGTTTCCAGCCTCAGACAGACCGAGCGCGCTGTCGAGTGCGGCGAGTTGTTCGGCACTGCGTGTTTTTGGAATGTTGTCTAGGAACCGCATCTGCTCCGCCGCGCTCCAGCCGCTATAGGCGGCAGGGATCGACCCATCGGCTGTGTAAGCCGATACGGCCGCATCGACTTCAGCGAAAGCGGCAGGATCAGGGCGCACGACATTCGATGGCAAGCCTGGTTCGAAAATCCACTCACGAAGCTTTAGCGCTTGTGCTTCGGCTGGCGAAACAACGAGGTTTGCAAGCATGTCTTCATAAATGAGTTCGCTCGTAGCAGGCTGGAAAGCGTGATTGTCGAACCACTGGCGCAACCAGGCATCGAAGCGTTCGCGGCCTATTGTGCGTTCCAAGGTCCGCATGAAGAAATGGCCCTTGTCGTATGTGATCGCACTACCGAGTTCGTCGGCACCGGGTTCGTGATGCAATGCACTACCAGGCGCGTCCATGCCGACTTCGGCCAAAGTCTCTTCGATCGCAGCGAATGAAAGAGCGGCCTCCTGCTCGGCGCGCTTCTTGCCGTAGACCGCCTCGACGATCCGGTTTTCGAAGTATGAGGTTACGCCTTCGTTGAGCCAGCTATCTTCCCAGACGGCATTGGTCACGAGGTTGCCGGACCAGCTATGCGCCAATTCATGGGCGACGAGGCCGTTATTCGAACGGTCGCCTGCAATGAAAGTCGGTGTCAGAAAGGTCATGACCGGATTTTCCATTCCGCCATAAGGGAAGGAAGGCGGAAGCACGATCATGTCGTAGCGGCCCCAACGATAATCGCCGTAAAGCTGCTCGGCAGCGACAACCATGTCTTCCGTATCGCCAACCTCTTTCCATGCGCGATCCAGCGTTGCAGGCTCTGCCCAGACGCCTGTACGCGGCCCGATCGCTTTGAAATCGATATCGCCGGCCGCGATAGCCATCAGATAAGGGGGGACCGGCTTGTCCATCACGAATTTGAACACGCGGCGGCCATCGCCGAGATCTTCGGGCTCACCCTGCCGCACGCCGCTCATCACCACGTCGAGCGGCTTAGGTGCGGTGATGCGCGCCTCCCAAGTCTGACGGATGCCGGGGCTATCCTGAGTTGGAATCCACGTGCGATTGAGAATGGCCTGACCCTGGCTGAACAAGAACGGATGGACGCCGCCCTTGGTCTGTTCGGGGCTCAACCATTGTAGCGCGTCCGCATCAGCAGGCGCACGGTACTCGATGCGCAGCTTTTGCGCGCCGTCCAGCGCGATTGTCAGCGGCGCGCCCTTGCCTCCTTCGAAGATCGTCTCGCCGATCTGATATTGAAGCTCACGCCCCGCACCATCGGTTACACGGGCGATCTCCAACCCGTTCGAGTCGAGCACAATCTCTTCGGCGCCGGGCTGTGCGAGCACATCGAGTTCAGCGGTGCCACTTACGCGTTTAGCATCGAAATCGAGCGCCAGATCGAGCGCAACGTGGGTAACTCGCGCTATCTGGGGCTTTGCATACGTCGCGCTGTCGACGGCATCCGGACGGGTCAGAATCGGTGAAACCAAACGATCCGATGCAGAGTTGGCCATGGGCGGTGCGGTCTCCATCGTAGTGCAGGCGGTGCTGGCAAGTAAAAGGGCGAGCGGGGCAGCTAGGCGACGCATGGGGAAACTCCGGTTTGTTATGGTACCGGATGCGCGATCCGGCCTCTTTTCGGTTCCGGGACTTTATTGCCGATCTGTCGAATGCGCGCCAGCCCTGCAGCCGAAATCATATCAAAGACACTGGCCAAATCCCTGATCCCATGCGATGAGAACGTTAACAAACAACGAGGGAGAGATGTTGTGATCCGAACTGCACTCATATGCGCAGCGGCAGCCTGCCTTGCTGCATCATCGCTGGCGGCGCAGGAGCCAAGCGATGATCGTACGCTCGTATGGTCGGATGAATTCAATCAGGCCGAACTCGATCGCACGAAGTGGGGCGTTATCGGCACGGACTTCTGGGTCAATAACGAACAGCAGGCTTATGTGGATGACTCTGCCGTACTGTCGATCGTCGATGGGGTGTCAGGCGCCGATGGAGGCGCACTCATTCTACGCCCCGTATTCAAGCCGGGCGTAGATCCCCATCCCGAACGCAAAGCGGATTTTCTATCCGGCCGGGTGGAAAGCCAAAACAAGTACGAATTCACATATGGCCGTGCCGAAGCCCGCATCAAAATGCCAGACGCCGATGGCGTTTGGCCAGCGTTCTGGCTACTCGGCAACGATGCTTGGCCCGGCACCGGCGAAATCGACATCATGGAATATGTGGGCGAGAAGGACTGGGTTGGTGTCGCCCTGCACGGCCCTGGTTACTCCGGCGAAACTCCGCTGGTGAACAAGTTCTACTTTCCCGAAGGTGAAGATGTAACGGGCTGGCACGTCTATGCGGTTGAATGGAAAAAGAATGAGATCCTGTTTCAGATCGATGGCCGCACCCTGTACCGCGTGACGCGCCCTATGGTCGAAAATTACGGAAAGTGGGCATTCGACAATCCCAAATACCTGATCCTGAATTTCGCGATGGGCGGGGCCTATCCGTTCAAGACAAACGGCATAGAAAAACCCTATAACGGCGTTCCGCAATCTACGGTCGACAAGGTCAAGTCGGGCGAAGTGGCGATGCTCGTCGATTGGGTCAGGGTTTACGCGCCTGAAGAATAAGGTTGCGTTGCGCGCAACATGAGGTGCGTGCACATAGCTGGAAATGATTGGGGCGACCGGCTAGGGCGATAAACCATGTTCGATGGCTTTGACGCTTTGCTGCTCGCCCGGATCCAGTTCGCCTTCACGGTGAGCTTCCATTTCATATTTCCGGCCTTGTCGATCGGGCTGGCGAGTTACCTCATGGTGCTCGAGGGCTTGTGGCTGAAAACCGGCAAGCAACTCTATCTCGACCTGTTCAAATACTGGCTCAAGATCTTCGCAATCACTTTCGCGATGGGCGTCGTGTCCGGCATCGTGATGAGTTATCAGTTTGGGACGAACTGGGCCGTGTTTTCAGACAAGGCCGGCCCGGTAATCGGGCCATTGATGGCTTACGAGGTGCTTACGGCCTTCTTCCTCGAAGCGGGTTTTCTCGGAGTCATGCTGTTCGGTATGAACAGGGTTGGGAAAGGCCTGCACTTCGCGGCCACATTCATGGTCGCGTTCGGCACCTTCGTATCTGCATTCTGGATCCTCTCGGTCAATAGCTGGATGCAGACCCCGGTCGGGTTCGAGATGGGCGCCAATGGGCAGTTCCTGCCCGGCGAGAGCTGGTGGGATATCGTATTCAGCCCGAGCTTTCCCTATCGCCTGGTCCATACGGTGCTGGCTGCCTACCTTACCACCGCGTTCGTCGTTGGTGGTGTCGGCGCATGGCACCTGCTGAAAGATCGGACGAATGCGCACGCACGCAAGATGTTTTCGATGGCCATGTGGATGGCGGCACTCGTGGTGCCGATCCAGATATTTGCGGGCGACATGCACGGCCTCAACACTCTAGAGCATCAGCCACCAAAGGTGATGGCAATGGAAGGGCATTTCGAAAGCCATCCGGACGGTGCCCCGCTGTACCTCTTCGGCATTCCGGATCAGGATGCACAAGAACTCAGATATGCCATCGGCATCCCCAAACTCTCGTCGCTCATCCTCAAGCATGATCCGGACGCGCCGCTGGATGGGCTGGACACTGTTCCGCGCGACGAACAGCCGCCAGTGGCTGTGGTTTTCTGGACCTTCCGCATTATGGTCGGCTTGGGATTCGCCATGCTTGGCGTAGGCCTATGGAGCCTTTTCGCCAGAATGCGGGGCAAACTATACGACTGGAAATGGTTGCACCGTGCCGCCCTGCTCATGGGGCCGAGCGGCTTTATCGCTGTCATCGCCGGCTGGGTCACCACCGAAGTCGGCCGGCAGCCGTGGGTGATTTACGGTCTTTTGCGAACAGCCGATGCGGCCAGCCCGCTTGATGCCCCGGCAGTCGGGGCATCCTTGCTCGCTTTCGTTATCGTCTACTTTACGGTTTTCGGCGTGGGCGTCTGGTATATCCTGCGACTGATGAAGGCACCGCCTCATGCCGGGGAAAAGGGCGTGAAGCGAACCGAGAAGGGGCCCGTGCGGACCGCCGGTATCACACCCGGGCCGACGCAAAATCCGGGTCACAATCCCGACACCCTCCCTTCGAACCACGAGGAGGCAGACGATGGCCGTTAACGTCGATCTCACCGTCGTCTGGGCTTTTATCATCGCCTTCGCGGTTTTCGCCTATGTAGTCATGGACGGCTTCGATCTGGGGATCGGCATCCTGTTCCCAAGCTTCGAAGTCGGACGCGAGCGAGACCGGGCGATGAATTCGATCGCACCGGTGTGGGACGGGAACGAGACGTGGCTTGTGCTCGGCGGCGGCGGCCTGTTCGCCGCGTTCCCGCTCGCCTACGCCGTAATTCTTCCCGCAACCTACCCACTCATAATTGCCATGCTACTGGGGTTGGTGTTTCGCGGCGTGGCTTTCGAGTTCCGGTGGCGCGACCCTTCGCATCGACGCCTCTGGGACTTCGCCTTCACCGGCGGCAGCCTGGTGGCTGCGATGGCACAGGGGATGACCCTTGGCGCGCTGCTGCAAGGCATTGATGTCGTCGACCGGGCCTACGCGGGCAGCTGGTTCGACTGGTTCACCCCATACACGCTCCTTACCGGGATTGGCACGGTAGCCGGTTACGCTCTGCTCGGCGCTTGCTGGCTGGTATGGAAACTCGATGGCGAAGCGCAGGCGCACGCCCGCACGCTGGCGAAGCGCGCAGCATGGGCTACTCTCATCCTCATGGGCGGTGTAAGCGTCTACAATCTCGGGCTACGACCCGAATATGCAGACCGCTGGCTGACCGCACCCGAAATCTATTTCGCTGCTCCTGTGCCGATCCTGACAGGACTTATAGCGCTCGCACTGCTTCGCTCGCTGTCGGTGGAGCGTCATTCAAAGCCATTTTGGCTCAGCCTTGCGCTGTTCTTTTTCGGCATGGCAGGACTGGGCGTTACCATGTGGCCGTACGTGGTCCCACCGGGGCTTACCATATGGGATGTTGCCGCGCCCGAACGCAGCCAGATATTCATGCTGATTGGCGTCAGCATTACCATGCCGCTGATTATCGCCTATACCGCCTGGGCCTATTGGGTGTTTCGTGGCAAGGTCGGAGACGAAGGCTACCATTGACGCAGGCTCCTCTCTGGAAGCGCCTCGCCTGGATGGCAGCGATCTGGCTGGCGAGCGTAAGCGTCCTCGGCGCGGTCGCTTACGTCCTGCGCTTTTGGCTTAGCTGATCAGCTCCACACCGCTTCGGGCGGCAGGCTCATCAGAATGGCGTCGATATTGCCCCCGGTCTTCAGTCCGAACAAAGTCCCGCGGTCGTAGACCAGATTGAATTCGGCGTAACGGCCGCGCCATTCCAGCTGGGTCTGCTTGTCTTCAGGTGTGAATTCGGTTTCCATTCGGCGGCGGACAAGCGAGGGAAAAACATCGAGAAAGGCCTCTCCCACGTCCTTCGTGTAAGCGAGATTGCGTTCGAATGCAGCCTCGTCTTCGCATTCCAAGTGATCGTAGAAGATGCCGCCAACCCCGCGATGCACACCACGATGCGGGATGTAGAAATAATCTTCGGCCCATTTTCTGAAGCGTTCGTAATAGGTTGGGTTATGTGCTGAGCAGGCGGCACGAAAACGCGCGTGAAACTGTTCCGTATCCTCTTCATACGGGATCGGGGGATTCAAGTCCGCCCCGCCTCCGAACCATGCCTTCCCTGTGGTCAGGAAGCGCGTGTTCATATGTACCGCGGGAACATGTGGATTGGCCATATGGGCTACCAGACTGATACCCGTCGCAGTGAAGCCGGGGTTTTCGGCGCTGGCGCCATTGATCGTACCTGCAAACTCGGGCGCGAAATTTCCGCGTACAGTCGACACGTTTACGCCGACCTTTTCGAAGACCTTGCCTTTCATCAAACCGCGCGTACCGCCGCCAGGATCTGAATTGCCTTCTTCCTCACGGCTCCAGCTGTCGTATCGGAAACTCGCCTCCGAACCTGCCTCGCGCTCGATCGCTTCGAACTCGGTGCATATGCGATCGCGCAGGTTTTCGAACCATTTGCGGGCGGCGTCGGTTTGCTGTGTCCAGTCGGTCATGCCAAAGGCCTTGCCATCGCACTTTGGCTACGGCAATAGCGCGCTATGGTTCCCCTTTCGTTCGCCGGTGAGGAATGGCTCCTGACAGAGGGCCGCGCGCTGTATTGGCCGAGTGAACGCGCACTACTAGTCGCCGACCTGCACCTCGAGAAAGGGAGCTTCTTTGCAAGCCATGGGCAGATGATCCCGCCTTACGATAGCAGAGAGACACTGGAACGTGTTGCAATCGCCATTCGCGAAACAGGCGCGCGCCGTGTTATTACGCTTGGGGACAATTTTCATGATTCCGACGGATCTACGCGGCTCGAGCCTCATGCCTGCGGGATGCTGGAAGCTTTGACGAAGGCCGTCGATTGGGTGTGGATCACGGGCAATCACGATCCGCACATGGATGCGCGATGTGGCGGTGTTCTGGTGGAAGAACTCGAATTGGGGGGCGTTGTCTTGCGCCACCGAGCGCACAAGGGTGAAACCCGACCTGAGCTGTCGGGCCATTACCATCCGCGTCTGCAACTCAAGATCCGCCATCGCAACATCCGTCGGCCATGCGCTGTCGTAAGCGCGAACGACGGGGGGGACGGGAAGCCATCCGGTCGGATGATATTGCCGGCCTTCGGCGCTTATACGGGTGGAATGAATGCGGCCGATCCAGCCATCCTTGCGGCGCTTCAACCGGCCGAGCGGATCGATGCCGTGGTACCCGCAAAAGGCCAGTTGGCCCGGTTCAATTTGTGGAATCGCGCTGCTTAAGCGCAACGCCGCAGCGATAAACTGCGCCCCATTCGCATAACACACTTCCGAATCCTCGGAACAATGCCTACATGCGCCCTTTCTAGTACGGCCACCAAAGGAGATTGCCCCATAGCCCGTCCACCCCGCCGTAGCATGCAGATGCCCGTCAAAAGCGGCCCTCGCTACGATAACATGATCAATGTGCCGAAGGTCCGCGTGATCGATCACGAAGGTGAGAACCTCGGCGTTATGTTCACCCGCGAAGCTGTCGAGCAGGCCAACGAACTCGGCCTCAACCTCGTCGAAGTGTCCCCCAACGCGGACCCGCCGGTGTGCAAATTCCTCGACGTCGGCAAATATCGCTACGAGGCGCAGAAAAAAGCGAACCTCGCGCGAAAGACGCAAAAGACGCAGGAAATCAAAGAGATCAAGATGCGCCCGAACATCGATGATCACGATTACGATGTAAAAATGCGCAACGTCGTCAAGTTCCTCGAGAACGGTGACAAGGTGAAATGTACCCTGCGTTTCCGTGGTCGTGAAATGGCCCATCAGCAACTCGGCATGGACCTGCTCAACCGCGTTCGTGACGATGTTGAAGAAATCGCCAAGGTCGAAGCCTTCCCGCGTCTGGAAGGCCGCCAAATGGTCATGGTGCTGGCTCCCAAATAGTCAGCCGACAACGCAATCAAAAGCGACGAACCGGGGAACGCGAATGGCGTCTCCCCGGTTTTTCTTTGCATGAAACAAGCGTCCATTCTCGCCATGGCCTGCAGCTTCGCGCTAACGGCTTGCAACCAGTCCGAAACAGATCAGGACAGTCCGACGACCACCCCGGCAAGTGGATCTTCCGTGGAGGTCGCCCTTCCTGCTCCGACCCAGGCTACTGGCCAGGTGACAGGTGGAGAGAACGATGGTTCGCCAGACCTCTCCCCCGCCCCCCTGACTCCCGAAGCGGAACGCGGTGAAACAGGCGCCCGCAACGTCCTGCTGTCCTTTGCCCGCGCCATTGAGCTGCGCGAGTTTGATCAAGCGTGGGAAATGCTTGATGATGGTGATCAGCAAAGGTGGAGCAAGGCTCAATGGCGCGCCTTATTCGCCGATCTCGGCAAGATCACGGTCGCAGTCCCAGATGGCTCCATGGAAGGCGCGGCCGGATCATCCTATTACACCAGTGAAGCGACAATAACGGCAACCGACAAGGATGGTCGTCCCGTTCGATATGAAGGACCCGTCGTCCTTCGCCGCGTCAACGACGTCCCCGGCGCCAGTGCCGCCCAACTGCGCTGGCATATCGACAGCGTCCAGCTCGACTGGACACACTAGACTGTTGCAGATGCAATCCCGATCCTGCTCGCCATGCGCGGGCCTAGTTGAACGCGCTCACGAAGCAAACTAGTGGGATCGCTACAAGCGACGGTTGGCGGAGAAGCGTTCCTGCGGAGGTTAGGAGCGGGTGCCGCTATCCATTCGATCAGCTCCCGCCTTCCTGGGAGCGTGTTTTAGGAAGGATGCTCCCATAATGAGCGATCACGATATCGACCCCACCTCGCCCCGCATGGCGCCCAAGCCGGAAGTGACCAAGATCGGCGGTCGCGAACTTAAGCCCAGCACGCTTATGATGGGTCACGGCTTCGACCCTGTGCTGTCGGAAGGTAGCCTCAAACCGCCGATCTTCCTGACGTCGACCTTCGCTTTCCCAAGCGCGGCCGATGGGAAGCGCCATTTCGAAGGTATCACCGGCAAGCGTCCAGGCGGTTCGGACGGCTTGGTCTATTCGCGCTTCAACGCACCCAATCAGGAAATCCTCGAGGATCGCCTCTCCGTTTGGGACGGCGCCGAAGACGCGCTGAGTTTCTCGAGCGGCATGACGGCGATCTGTGTCCTCATGCTGGCCTATGCCAATCAGAACGATGTCATCGTGCATTCCGGTCCGCTTTATGCAGCGTCTGAAGGCTTCGTTGCCAAGGTGCTTGCACGCTTCGGCATCACCTATGTCGATTTCCCTGCCGGTGCCACGCGCGAAGACATCGACGCAGTGCTCAGCAAAGCGAAGGATCAAGCCAAATCGCAGGGCGGCAACGTCTGCATGGTGTATCTCGAAAGTCCCGGCAATCCGACAAATGCTCTTGTCGATGTCGAAGCCGTCCGTGCGGCCGTCGACGAGGCTGGGCTCGAATGTCCGATTGCCATCGACAACACCTTCCTTGGTCCGCTTTGGCAGCGTCCGCTCGACCAGGGCGCGGACATCGTGGTCTATTCGCTGACCAAATATGTCGGCGGCCATTCCGACCTCGTCGCGGGCAGCATCGCCGGAGCGAAGAAATGGATGGACCCGGTCCGCATGCTTCGCAACACGATGGGCGGCATCTGCGATCCCAACACCGCATGGATGCTTCTGCGCTCGCTCGAGACGGTCGAACTTCGCATGCAGCGGGCCGGAGACAATGCAGCGCGTGTTTGCGATTACCTTGCCAAGCACCCCAAGGTCGAAGGCCTAGGCTATCTTGGCATGATAAAGGATGCCCGCCAGCAGGATATCTATGATCGCCATTGCAAGGGCGCCGGCAGCACTTTTTCACTACTGCTAAAAGGCGGAGAGGCCGAGTGCTTCCGCTTTCTCGACAGTCTGAAAATCGCCAAGCTCGCCGTCAGCCTTGGCGGAACAGAAACTCTGGCAAGTCACCCGGCTTCGATGACCCACCTTTCGGTCGCGGAAGGACGCCGCGCGGAACTCGGAATTTCCGATAATCTGGTACGGATCAGTATCGGGATCGAGGATCCGGACGATCTGATCGCCGACTTCGAACAGGCGCTGGAGGCAGTCTGACACGCATCGGTTTTCTCGCCTGCGCGGAAACGCTTCCCAATGGCGGCCCCCGTCGCGGAGATGCATTCGAACATGATCTCGAGGTCGGCGCCCTGCGACCGGCCTTCGAGACCGTGGGGCTCACGCTGGTCGAGATCGACTGGCGGGCCCCGCTCGAATGTTTCGACGACATTGCCCTGGTGCTGCTCGGAACAGCATGGGACTACCAGGATCACGCTCAGGATTTTCTTGCCAAGCTGGATGTTCTTGCGGATCGCGGCGTCCGAATTTGCAACTCCCCCGACATCGTTCGCTGGAACGCGAACAAGCGGTATCTGGAAGAATTGGCCGAAAGAGGCGCGACGACGGCCCCAACACTCTGGCTCGACGATGTCGATCGTGCCGGCATCATCCGCGCGATGGATGAATTCGACACCGATCGCATCGTCGTGAAGCGACAGATTGGTGCTGGGGCTCTCGGCCAGCATAGCTTCAGCCGAACTGAACTGCCCCGAGAAGATTGGGCCATGAGGCATGCCTGCATGGTACAGCCCTTCCTCCCGAGCATTGTACAGGAAGGCGAATATACCTTTGTCTTCATCGAAGGGTGTTTCAGTCACGGCGTGCTGAAGCGCGCAAGCGAAGGGGACTACCGGATCCAATCGCTCTACGGCGGCATCGAATGCGATTATGTGCCGAGCGAACAGGATCTCGCGACAGCAGAGGCAGTGGTAGCTGCGCTACCCTTCGACCGCCCACTTTACTGCCGCATCGATATGGTCCGGCTCGCTTCAGGCGAACTTGCGGTCATGGAAGCGGAAATGATCGAACCCTATCTCTACCCCGTGCAGGGACCGCAGTTGGGTGAGAAGATGGCCAAAGCGATTCTCGCACGCGTGATGACTGACCTGCCCTGAAAGAAGACGCCAGGAACCGAACCGTACAGTTACCTTGCAGTCAGGAAACACCACTCAGCTTGGCGCCGAGCGCTAACGTATTAGCCCCGCCATTCGCGGCGCTCTTCCGCCGATTTCAGCACTTCGTAAGCCAACTGCAGCTTCTGGAACTCTGCCGCGGCCTGCTTGTCGCCCGGCTTCACGTCGGGATGCACCGTTTTGGCTTTTTCCCGCCACGCTTTCTTTATCGCACCGAACTCGACATCGGCTTCGAGTTCGAGAACTTCGAGCGCGCGCATTTCATCCGCGCTGCGCGAACCATCGCCGCTGCCGGTCCAGCCATAATGTTGGGCTTCGGCATAGCCTGCGTTCTCACTGCGCTCGGTCTGCGCGCGAGCTTCCTTCTCGGCTTTGTCGAGTCCTTCGAAATAGTCCCACTTCTGATTGTATTCGGCAGCATGCTTCTGGCAAAACATCCATCGTTCTGGGCTGTTTGGCGCCTTCGGGGCAGGACAATTGCCAGGCTCTTCACAGCCATGCCGGTCGCACAGCCGCACGGTGGTAGCGTCGCGGGCGGAGCCATATCCGCGCCAGCGCGGAAATCCCCAATCGTTGGACCTACGCGGTTTAGCCACGGCGAATATATGTCGTTTGTCGATTGGGCATCGCGGTCAATCTAGGGGCGCTGGCAAAAGGTACAAGATCGGTTAATTCAGTTTCATTATAAAATGTTGCAATGCAACCAAGCCAATTTATATGATTGGCAGCAACGCATCGAACGGATGATACAATGAGCAGACAGCTGACGATTTCCGCACTGGCGGCGTCGATATCGATGGCATTGTTCGCACTAAGTGCAGGTTTCGGCGCATTCGCCATCGAAAATCCGGCGCACATTGCCGGCAAAGCGCCGCTAATCGAACTTTACGCCGGTCATTAACCCGGCATTACAATTCAACCGGATGTAAAAGGGCTCCCAACTCGGGAGCCCTTTCGTCTTAGTCAGTTGATCGTGACCGTCGCTGCGCGGCGGTTCTGTGCCCAGGCAGCCTGGTTCGACCCCAGGGCAACCGGACGTTCCTTGCCATAGCTGATCGTGCGGATGCGGTTGGCCGGGACGCCGACCGAAACGAGATAGTTCTTTGCGGCATTTGCGCGGCGTTCACCCAGCGCGAGGTTGTACTCACGCGTGCCACGTTCGTCGGCATGTCCTTCGATGGTGAAGTTCACCTGCGAATACTGGCTGAAATACTGCGCCTGACGCTGCAGTTTGGCCTGGTCTTCGGCATCGATATTATATTGATCGGTATCGAAGTAGACGACCGTGTTCTGCTGTCCCACTGCATCGATGAAATGCTGCTGCGAACCAACACCCGGACCAGAGGGTGCCGGTGCCGGAGCCGGCGCAGTTTCTGTCGGCGGCGGCGGAAGTTCTTCCGGTGCTTTCTTCTGGCAAGCGGCAAGCGCGATGGTCGATGCAAGCATCAGGCCGGTGGCAACACGAGTATTCATAGGCTGTCCCCTTTTAAACAGCTTGGTTGATCGTTATCCGCCAAGGATCCATTCCCTGTCATAACTCAATGCAGTTATGGCAGAATCGGTCCCCAAGCCGGATCGGATGCATCGACGGGCGTCGGGAGCTGGCGTAGGTTTTCACCCGTAAGATCGACTTGATACAGCGCTGCCTTGCCGCTGTTGCGTTCGGTACGGAAGAACTGGATGATGCGGCCGTTCGGCGCCCAGGTCGGGGCTTCATCCTGCCAGCCATTGGTCAACACCCGAACATTGCCGCCGGATGGCGTCATGACCGAAATGTTGAACGTGCTTGAGTTGGTGAAAGCGATCTGGTCGCCGCGCGGGCTCCACTCCGGGGTCGCGCAGCGCGAGCCGCCGAAGCTGATCCGGCGCTGGTTCGTCCCGTCGGCATTCATGACATAGCATTGCTGTGCGCCGGACCGATCGCTTTCGAAGACGATCTGGCGGCCATCGGGCGAATAGGAACCGCCGATATCGATGCCTGGCGTGTCGGTCAGGCGAATGCTCTCGCCCCCACGTGCCGAAACGCGATAAATATCCGTATTGCCGCCCACCGCCATCGAATAAAGCAACCAGTTTCCATCCGGGCTCCAGCGCGGGGCGAACGTCGGGTTGTCGCTCTGCGTGATCAACGTCTGACGACCGGTTCCGATGTCATAGACGTAGATGCGCGGATTGCCGTCGACATAGCTGAGATAGGACAGCTTCTTGTAGTCTGGCGAATAGCGCGGCGTCAGCGCCGTCGAACGACCGGTCGTAATGAACCTGTGGTTGGCACCATCGCTATCCATGATGGCCAGGCGTTTGCTGCGATTATCCTTCGGTCCGGTCTCTGCGATATAAGCAATCCGGCTGTCGAAGAACGGGCTTTCGCCAGTCAGACGCGAATAGATAAGGTCGGAACACTTGTGCGCCGCACGCCGCCAATCTGCCGGGGGAACCACCCAGCCTTCACGAACGAGTTCGCTCCGCAGCGCCATGTCGTAGAGATAACAGCCGACCGTAAGCTTGCCGTCGGTGCGTCCGCGCACATAGCCGTGAACGAGCATTTCTGCCCCGCGGTTCGACCAAGTCGGAAAATTCGGCGAAGTGATTTCGTTGAACGTGGGTTGCGGAAGGGAATCAGGACCTGTTGGCTTGAATAGCCCGTTGTTACGCAAGTCGGCCGTGATCACCCGGGCCAGTTCCTTGCCGAGAGCTGCCGTTCCCGACGAATTGGCAGGTGTAGATACATCGCGATCGGTCGCGAAGCCCGGAATGGCTATACCAAGATCGTCGAGATTACCCTCGAAACTGACCGATCCCGAAAGGCCTTCGCCCTCATCGATGGTTTCGACCACTCCTCCTTCGGGAAGCGGCTGCCCAAGATCCTGGTTCTGAACCGCCTGATCCTGGGCGGAAAGGGGGGCGGCGAGAAGCGCCGCGGCGGCAAAGAGAACATACTTCACTGGGCCAATCTCCAGTCGAAATCCACGGTGATGACTTTCCATGCCTCATAATACTCTTGAGGCAGATCGAAGGGTGCAGCCAATTGAACGGCTCTTACAGCTTGCTCTCCATGTCGGCCGGCCTGAGCGCGGTTGGTGTCGGTGACACCTCGCTGCCCGGCGACGCTCGGGGCACCGGCCAGCGAACCATCCGGATTGAGGCTGAAGCGTACCTTGGTGACAATCTTTTCGACATCGGGACCGCTCGGCGGCTGCCAGTGTGGCCGAAGCTGTCGGGCGACAGCCTGAAACAGCGAAGCCTTCGTGCTGGCACCGATTTGCGATGCCGGGGCTCGCGTTTCGTTTGTGCGGCTGCTGTCCCCGGCCCCTTCAAGGAAATTGTCGCCCAGACGCGAGCCACCACTGCGCTGGCTGGTCTGGCGTTGAGGCTGCGGTTGCGGCTGCGCGCGCGGCGGTTGTGCCTGGGGCTGCGTCCGTTGCGGTTCCGGCCGACGCGCCCTTGGCGCTTCCGTACGAGGTTGCGGCGATGGCGCCCGCGTTTCGCGCTGCGGCTGCGGCGCCGGAACCGGACGTTCCACCTGAGGCGGCGCAGGTTGTTGCTGCTCCGGTGCCGGAGCCGGATTGACGTCCATGGTCGGCGCCGTCGAGGCGCGACTTTCCGTTACCGGGTCGGGCGCCGTTGCTTCCATGCCGACATCTTCCGCCAGACTAACGGTCATTCGCTGCGGTGGATCGATAGCTGGCGCCGGAAACAGGCCTTGCACGATAAGAATGGCGAGAAGCGCGACATGGAGAACGACCGCGACGATCAGCCCGGTCCGCTCCTCTGCTCTGATGCCCACTCTCTCCATCGGCATGCGGCTATTCCGCGCCAGATGAACGGTTGTTGACCGATGCAGGGGTTGCGCTGTTTGTGATCAGCGAAATCCGATTGAGACCCGCACGGTTCAATTCTCCCATCACTGCCATCACCCGCCCGTAATCCAGCGCGCGATCGGCACGCAGAGTGATGTCGGGACCTTCCCCGCCCGCACGAGGCAGACTTTCGAGCGCCTGCGGCAAACCGCCGAGTTCGACCGGGGCGTCGTCGATATAGACATAGCCGGCCTCGTCGATGCTGATGGTCACCTGCTGCTGCTCATTGGAAAGCTGGGCGGCGCGGCTGTCGGGGAGGTTTATCGGCACCCCGGCCGTCAACAGCGGCGCAGTGACCATGAAAATGATCAGTAGAACCAGCATGACATCGACGAACGGGGTGACGTTGATCTCGCTCATTGGGCGACGGCGACCGCCGCGCCCGCGCCTCGCACCGCGAGATGAGGCTAGCCCCATCGCCATCAGCGCGCCTCCAGCTGGCGGCTGAATGTTGCGTTGAGCTTGTCTGCGAAGCGCTGCAGACGCGCTTCGTAACGATCAACGCGGTGGCTGAAGCGGTTGTAGGCGATGACAGCCGGTATTGCGGCGAACAGGCCGATGGCGGTCGCGAACAGGGCTTCCGAGATACCGGGGGCGACGACGGCCAGCGAACTGCTTTCCTGCGCGCCGATCTGGAAGAAGCTGTTCATGATGCCCCAGACCGTACCGAAGAGGCCCACGAACGGCGCAACCGAACCAACGGTTGCGAGGAAATTCAGCCGCTCGGCGATCTCGTCGGTTTCATGGGCGATCTGGCTGTCCATGGCGGTCGTGATACGGCCCCGAAGCGCTTCGGGATCGCGCACCGCCGTCTTGGTTGATCGGCGATATTCGGACACGGCGGCCTGGGCCACGCGGGCAACCGGGAGATCCTTCTTCCCGCGTTCGGACGCGAAGCTGTCGAAGCTGTCTGCCTGCCAGAACTCGCTCTCGTATTCGATGGTTTTGGTGCGCAGCTTGGCGACGCGCAGGCTGAAGCTGACTATGATCATCCATACCCATATGCTGGCGAGCAGCAGACCGGTCATGACCAGCTGGACGACGATGTCGGCATCGAGAAAGAGACGGATCGGATCGAGCCGGGTCGGTGCCGCGGCGGCCAATAGTGTAAGCGAGCTCATTGTTCCCCTTGTTCGGCAAATTGCGCGAAAGCCGCGCGCCATTCCTCAGGCTGGCGTTTGGGCCGGCCTTCGGGTGAAACGAAGCCGACGCGCAAATGTGCCTCAGCCAGAAGTTCGCGCTGTTTACCCGCCAACCTGAACGCAAGCTGGTGCATGCGGCAGGAGGCCGCCTTCAGCTCGGTACAGCGCGTTTCGATGAGCACATCGTCATCCAGCCTGGCGGGGCGCAAGTATTTGAGATTTATCGCCGAAACGGCGTACGCCCCCTCCCCCGCCTCGATCGCGGCGCGCTGATCGATATCGAGGCGGCGCAGCAGATCGCTGCGGGCCCGTTCGAACCAGCGCAGGTAATTGGCGTGGTAGGTGATCCCGGACAGGTCCGTGTCTTCGTAATAGACGCGCACGGCATAGAGGTGGGTATCACCTTCGAGCGTTCCGTCCGGGAGATTGGGCAGTGTCATGGGCAAGGGCGCCCTTTAGACGAGGCAGGAGTCCCGCGGCAATGGAGAACGACGAACCGACGTGCTGGCGCGGCCAAGCGGGAATCCATCACTTTCCGCGCAGGTCGGAGAGCTTGCGTTCCCATTGCAGCGCATGCGTGATGATATCGTCGAGATCGGCATATTGCGGCTGCCACGGCAGGACCGAGCGGATGCGCGAAGGGTCCGAAACCAGTTCGCCCGGGTCCCCCGCACGACGCGGCACCAGATGTCGATCAAACGTATGATTGGTCACCCGAACAACGGCATCGAGCACTTCGAACACCGAAAAACCGCGCCCGTAACCGCAGTTCATAGTCAGCGAACGGTCGGGCTCGCTGATGAGAGCTTCGAGCGAGAGCAGATGAGCGGCGGCCAGGTCGCTGACGTGGATGTAGTCGCGCACGCCTGTGCCATCGCGCGTTTCGTAATCGGTGCCGAAGACGGACACGCTGTCCCGCTTGCCCGTTGCCGCTTCGCAGGCGACCTTGATCAGATGTGTTGCCCCAGCCGTCGACTGGCCGGTGCGCCCCTGAGGATCGGCGCCCGCGACATTGAAATACCGCAGCGCGCAATAGTTGAAACCATGCGCTGCGCTGGCATCTGCGAGCATCTGTTCTGTCATCAGCTTGGACCAGCCGTATGGGTTGATCGGCCGTTTGGGGCTGTCTTCCGACACCGGTGAGATCTCGGGCGTGCCATAGGTCGCAGCAGTGGAACTGAAGATGAAATGCCGGATGCCGCCCGCGACCGCCGCGTCGATCAGCGCGCGGCTTTTGACGGTGTTGTTATCGTAATACTTAAGCGGATTTTCGACCGATTCCGGTACCACGACGGACCCTGCAAAATGCATGATGGCGGCGATGCCCTGTTCTGCGAAGATGCGCGCCAACAGGGACGCATCGGCAATGTCGCCTTCGTAAAGAGGCACATCGTCAGGCACGGCAAAGGCAAAGCCGGTCGACAGATTGTCGATCACCGCCACCGGCCAACCAGCATCGCGCAAGGCAAGGACCGCGTGACTGCCGATATACCCGGCCCCGCCGGTCACCAGGACCGGCACTTTTCGAACGTCGTTCATGGCGCGCGGAGTTAGCACAAGATCAGGACGCGGCAACGCTTCACGCGAGCCTCGACGGTTCGCGGTGCAGATTTGCCTGCCCATGCGTTGCAGGGAAAGACAGAAATCTCAGACAGACGTGAGAAGGATCGCCCACATGAAACCTCTACCCATTGCTCTTGGCTTTGCCGCTGCACTGACGCTCGGCGCCTGCACCACCACGCCCACGGGCCCCGTCGAGGTGACCCGGTTCGTTGCCGCCGATCGCACGGCCGAGCTGGGCCGCGGAAGCATCTTCGTCGAGAGCGCCGCCGGGCTGGAGGGCGATAGCCTGACGCTGTCACCCTATAAGGCGGCCGTTGCCGACGAGCTGCGCCGTCTCGGCTATACCGAAAGTGCGCGCGAGGGCGCAGGTCAGGTCGCGCAGGTTTCAGTGGAACGCTACATGCTCGGCAGCGGTGGACGCCGCAGTCCGGTCAATGTCGGCGTGGGCGGTTCCACGGGCAGCTACGGGTCGGGCCTGGGACTTGGGATCGGCATCAATCTGGGCGGCGGACAGAAGGATCGGCTGGGTACGGAAATGGCCGTAACCATCCGCGACAAGGCAACCGGCGAGAGCATCTGGGAAGGCCGGGCCGATTTCCAGGCGCCTGAAGATTCGCCCCTTGCACGCGGACCCGCGAACGCCCAGACGGTCGCCTCCGCGCTGTTCCGGGACTTCCCCGGCAACAATGGCGAAACAATAGAAGTAGAGGTTTCCGAGTGAGTGATATCCGGATCGATTCCGCGTTCGACAGCGGCAATATCGAAGTGCTGTCGGTAAACGGCGCCAGCGCCAGGCTGGCGATCCCGAAAGACACGAACAGCGATTTCAAACAGTGGTTTCACTTCCGCGTATCGGGCGCGGCAGGCCGCGAACTGGAACTGAACATCACCGGGCTGGAAGAAAGCGCCTATCCCGGCGGCTGGCCCGGTTACGATGCCTGCGTGTCCGAAGATCGCGATTACTGGGGGCGCGCCGCGTCCAGTTACGACAAGAATGCGGACGGCGGTACGCTGACGATCCGTTATCTGCCGGCCAGCGACGTGGCGTGGTTTGCCTATTTCGCGCCCTATTCGATGGAACGCCATCACGATCTGATCTCGGAAGCGGCCGCTTCGGAAGGCGTCGACTACGTTCACCTCGGCACCACGCTCGACGGGCAACCGATCGATTGCCTCGAAATGGGCGAAGGCGAGTTCAAGGTATGGCTCTATGCCCGCCAGCATCCCGGCGAAACGCAGGCGGAATGGTGGATGGAAGGTGCGCTGGAAGTGCTGACCGACCCCGCCGACAGCGTGGGACGTCTGCTGCGCGAGAAGTGCCGCCTGCATTTGGTGCCCAACTGCAACCCCGATGGTTCGAAGCGCGGCAATCTGCGCGTCAATGCCGCCGGTTCGAACCTAAACCGCGAATGGGCCGAGCCCAGCGCGGAAAAATCGCCGGAAGTGCTCGCCATTCGCAACCGGATGGACGAAACGGGCGTCGATTTTGCCATGGATGTCCACGGCGACGAGGCGATCCCGGTCAGCTTCCTCGCTGGTTTTGAAGGCATCCCGAGCTGGACCGACCAGCAGGGCGATGGATATTACAGCTATGAGGCGATCCTCGACCGCCGCACGCCGGATTTCCAGACCGAACAGGGCTATACCAAATCGGCCCCCGGCAAAGCCAATCTGGCGATGAGCACCAATCAGGTGGCCGAACGTTTCGGCGCCACGTCGATGACGCTGGAAATGCCGTACAAGGACAATCCGGCCAGTCCCGAACCCGAGCAGGGCTGGAGCCCCGAACGCTGCAAGATGCTGGCGCGCGACTGCCTGGCCAGCCTGCTCGAATGGCTGGAAACCCGCGAGGGCTGAGCGAAATGCTCAGCCTTCGAGGATTTTCTGGGCGACCTCTTCGATCGAGCCGGTAACGAGAAGCGGCTGGCCACCGACGATCCCGACGGTGGTCTGGCCGTTCTCGGCCGCGCGCAGCCACGCGATATTCGAAGCGACGACGAGATAGTTCCCGCCGCGCGAATTGAGGGCAACGAATTTCATAATCGGGGGGTCTCCTGATGCAGCGGGAATATCCTGCATCGCTCAAGGAGCGGTTAACGGGGGTGCCGTAATCAGGCCACGGCGGAATCGAGCATCCGCAGGGTTCGCGCCGTAGCATCGAATTCCACGTCGATGCCGACCGGCAGGCTCAACTGGTTACCGACGTGGCCGGTGTCGAAACCGGCAATTGCCGGTTTGCCAAGCGCACCAAGGTATTGGTCGACGACGTCGTCGAGCGTGAAGGTATCGCTGCCCGGTGTCGGGGAACCGCAGCGGGTGCACTGGCCGAAGATCACCCCACCCACACGGTCCAGGATTCCGCCAAGCTTCAACTGCTGGAACATGCGATCGACGCGATAGGGGTCTTCGTTGATGTCTTCCACGAAGAGGATCGCACCGTCGAAGTCGGGCAACCAGCCCGTGCCCATCAAGGTCGACAATATGGTGAGATTTCCCCCGAGGAGGCGCCCGCGGGCCGTGCCGCCGGTCAGCGTGCGCGCCGGGCGACCGATGCCATCTTCCACATCCGCCCCGCCGAGGACCGGCGTGCCCGCGGCAAATGCGATCTGCCACAGGCTGTCCCAGCTTTCCTTCTGCCAGCTGCTCGCCCCATTGGGTGCGTGCAGGGTCGCAAAGCCCGCCCGGGCAGCGATGGCAAGATGCAGCGCAGTCGTATCGCTGTAGCCGATCAGCAGCTTGGGGTTGTCACGAATCCCGTTCCAGTCGAGCAGGGGCAGGATGCGCGCCCCGCCCCAGCCCCCGCGTATGGCGAAAATGGCGCGAACATGGGGATCGGCGAACATTGCATCGAGATCGCTTGCCCGTGCGGCATCGGTCCCCGCAAGGTAGCCATATTGTTCGCCCACATGCTGCCCCAGCTTCGGCACCAGCCCCATGCCGGTGATCCAGTGGATGGCACGGTCCAGTTCGTCCGGCAGGGTCAAGGCGCTGGCAGACGCGACCAGCCCGACCGTATCGCCTGCCCGCAGGCGTGGCGGTTTGCGGCCAGCTTTCGCAGACAAGGAACCCGGCATGAGCGCCGCCCCCGCCAGCCCACCCAGCAGGCCAAGCGCGGTGCGGCGCGCGATCATGCGAGGCTCGCAGGGCCGAATGCGTGCGGCAGCAGATCCGACAGGCGCAGCCTGCGCACTTCGTCCGGGCCGACGCAGAGAATTTCAGGATCCGTCCCGCCAAGCTGCGCAAGTTCGTTGAGCACCTGGCGGCAACGACCGCAGGGTGTGATCGGTTCTGCGCCGGGACCGGTCACAGCGACCGCTTCCAATCCGCCGCGCGCGCCATCGGCCATGGCCTTGGACACCGCGACCGTTTCCGCACACAGGGCCAGGCCGTAGCTGGCGTTTTCGATATTCGTTCCGGTCACGATGCTGCCATCTGCAAAACGTAGCGCCGCGCCGACGGGAAATTTCGAATAGGGCGAGTAGGAGTGCTGCGCAGCCTGGCGCGCGGCATCGATAAGTTCCTGGTCGGTCATCGTTCAGTCCTCAGGGCCGGACAACGACCCAGCGCAGCGGTTCCTGCGCAGCTTCGGTCTTGTACCAGCGATTGGCGGTCCACATCAGCCACGGTCTGCTTGCGTAATCGGGTTCGACCCAGCTGCGGGTAAGCCATAGCTGACGGTCGAACCGGCGCGACGGCGCATAGGCGGCTTCGAATTCTTCTACCGGCGCGAGGATGGCGGGTTTGCCGCTATGCGCCTCGATCTGGTTGACGAGCGTGGTCAGCTCGCTCTGCACCGCGGCATCCGACACGCGCGACGGGCACTGGTCGGCCGTCGTTTCCAGCAGAATGACCGGAGGCAGGAGATCGCTGTCGCGCGGTACCATGGTGACGAAATTGGCCGACTGGCCATCGGCCACGGCGCAGGGATCGAAACGGTGCGTCGCCCCCACCGCGAGCCCTGCGGTGCGTGCACGGGCGAGGTTCTGCCCGAAGGCGATATCCTTGCGCCCGGCCCCGTCGCTTGCTTCCAGATAGACGAATTTGGCGCCAAGGCCCGCAATGGTGCCGAAATCGACCGCGCCATCGGCGGCGCCCACCAGTGCGCCCTGATCGGGCCAGACCGCTTCGTCCGGCCGCCAGCTGCGACCCTTGTGCCAAGCATAGGCACCGGCGACGAGCAGCAGGACCAGCACCAGCAGCACGATCTTTCCCACCCGCGGGAACAGTCTTTTCGCCCCGGCCCTGCGCCGTCCGCGTCCGCGCTTAGCCATACTTACCCCTCAGCCCTTGATATGCAGTACGCAGATGAGCGTGAAGAGGCGCCGCGCAGTGGCGAAATCCGTTTCGATCTTGCCCTCCAGCCGCTCAACCAGCAGCTCTGCCGCGCGATTGTGAATGCCCCGGCGCGCCATGTCGATCGTCTCGATTTCCATCGGCGTCGCTTTGCGAATGGCCTGATAATAACTGTCGCAGATGGCGAAATATTCGCGGATCGGCCGCCGGAAGCGCGCCAGACCGAGCAACAGTTCTTCCAGCAGCTGATCGTCCTGATCGGCGATCCGCATCAGCAGGCGCCCATCGCGAACCGCAAGGGTCAGGCGATAGGGCCCGGCTGCGCCGCGTTCCGCCGCGCGCACCGGCTTGAACAGGTTTTCCTCGATCAGATCGAAGATGGCGATCCGCCGTTCCTGCTCGATATCGGCATTGCGCCAGATGATCGTCTCTTCATCGAGCTCGATATGCGCGATGCGATGGTCGCCCGGAGAAGATGCTGAATCGGTCATGCCTGCACGCTGCTTTCGCAGAGATAGGCGGGTTGCGGCAAGGGGCTCGCGAAGTGTCCCCACTATCCACAGGGCGAAATGAAAATTTAGCGGCCTAATTTCCTTGTCACCACGACCCCGCGGCAGGCATCAGACGCGCATGGCCGATACCGATCTCCTCTTCCGCACCGACGATTCGACCGATGCCAGATCGGCGAAAGGTCCCGTGCTGCCCGCCAACCTGGAAGCGGAAGCGGCCTTTCTCGGCGCCGTGCTGATCGACAACAAGGTGATCGAGGAACTGACCACGCCGCTGATGGCGGATCATTTCCACGAGCCGGTGCACCAGCGTATCTATGAACGCGTGCTCAAGCTGCTGGACCGCAATTCGGTGGCGACGCCGGTTACGCTCAAGCCCTATTTCGAGAGCGACGAGGCGCTGAAGCAGCTGGGGGGCACGACCTATCTGGCGCAGCTGACGGCCGACGGCCAGGGCCTGCTGCACCCGCGCGAACTGGCCGACCAGATCTATGACCTCGCGCTGCTGCGCGAACTGGTGAGTGTGGGCCGCAATCTCGTGGAAGGGGCGCTGGACACGTCGGACGAGGTCGAACCGCTGCGCAAGATCGAGATGGCCGAGGCCGATCTCTACCGCGTGGCCGAAGGCGCCACGACGGGCAGCGAGGCGCAGACCTTCCGCAAGGCGGCGTTCGGCGCGCTGGAAGTGGTCCAGGCGGCGATGAATTCGGGGGGGCGCTTTTCGGGGAAGACCACCGGCCTCGACACGATCAACGACAAGACGAGCGGCCTGCACAATTCGGACCTCGTGATCCTTGCCGGTCGCCCGGCCATGGGCAAGACGTCGCTCGCCACCAACATCGCCTTCAATGCGGCGCGGCGACTGATGGACGATCTGAAGACGGGAATCGAGGCCGACAAGTCGCCCGGCGCGGGCGTTGCCTTCTTCAGCCTGGAAATGAGCGCCGACCAGCTGGCCACGCGTATCCTGGCCGAACAGGCGGAAATCTCGAGCGAAAAGCTGCGTTCGGGCAAATTGAGCCGGGAGGAATTCCAGCGCCTGTCCTTTGCCAGCCAGGAGCTGACCGACCTGCCGCTTTACATCGACGACACCCCGGCGCTGACCATCGGCGCGCTGCGGACACGGGCGCGGCGCCTGAAGCGGCGCCACAATATCGGCCTGGTGATCGTCGACTATCTGCAGCTGCTGCAGGGTTCGGGCCGTGCAAGCGACAACCGGGTGAACGAAATCTCGGAAATCAGCCGCGGACTGAAGACGCTGGCGAAGGAACTGCACGTTCCGGTGATCGCCCTGTCCCAGCTTTCACGCCAGGTCGAACAGCGCGAAGACAAGCGCCCGCAGCTAGCCGACCTGCGCGAATCGGGTTCGATCGAGCAGGACGCCGACATGGTGTGGTTCATCTTCCGCGCCGAATATTATCACAACGCGACCAAGCCCGACACGCCCGACGAAACCAGTTCGGAAGAAGTGCGGATGAAATACGCCGAATGGGAAGCGCGTCATCTAGAACTGGTCAACAAGGCAACCCTGATCGTGGCCAAGCAGCGGCATGGTTCGACCGGCAATGTTCCACTGCTCTTCCACAGCGAGTTCACCAAGTTTTCCAGCCCGGAAGTGCGGAACTACGAGGAATACGAGTAGGTCAGATCCCCAGGTTCAGGCGCCTGGTAACGGTGTAGTCGATCACCGATACCAGCAGCCAGCTGAGGTTCCAGCGAATGCGGTTCCAGACCGTCGCGCGCTGCTTGTGAAGCGGTATCGAAATGCGTTCGGACGCCTCGATGTGCCAGCTGATGAAGTCGCGCATGCGATCAGCCAGGGCGGCATCGTCCACCTTCAGCACCAGTTCGAGATTGATGTAGAGGCTGCGCATGTCGAAATTCGCGCTGCCGAGATAAACCGAATCGTCCAGCACGATCAGCTTGGTGTGCAGCTTGCAGGGCGCGAATTCCCAGATCTGTGCCCGTTTCGAAAGCAGATAGCCATAGAGCGAGCGGCTGGCGCCGATCGTGGCGCCATTGTCCGATTTGCCGGCCATCACGAGGCGCGTCGCGCCTTTCTGCGCGATCCGGCCCATCCTGCGCAGCAGCTTCCTGGGCGGGCTGAAATAGGCCATGAACATGTCCAGGCGATCGCCGGACACGAGATCGTCCGACACGCAGCGCGCCCAGCTGGATAAACCGCGTGTCGGCCCGCCGACGAGCCATGTCGTACGGGCCTGTTTCCATTCCCAGTCGCGGACCGTGCGCGCGATTTCCCGCGCGTGCTGCTCTTCACGTTCGGTCCATTGGCGCAATTTTGAATACCAGTCGTTAAGGCCTTCGACCGCAGATCCTTCGATCACGATGCCGAGATCGTTCCACCCGTTTTCGGCCGGAGGAGCAAAGTAATCGTCGGCAATGTTAAAGCCCCCGAACATCGCTTTCCTGCCATCTGCGATGACCATTTTCTGGTGGTTGCGGATGAGATAGCGCCGGGTCCACTTAGCCGAGAAACACAGGAATTCGCCGCCCGCTTCTGCCAGAGGCTGCAGAAATGCATCGGTCGCATCGGCACCGAAACGATCCACGATGAGGGTGACCCGGACCCCACGCCTTGCCGCCGCAACGAGCGCATCGCGAAACTGCGTGCTGACCGTATCCTCGGCAAATATGTAGAAGCAGACGTCGAGACTTTTCCGTGCGCCCGCGACGAGATCGAACAACGCCTTACGCCGGGCCTCCCCGCCCGGATAGAAAGCGAGATGCTGGCCCGCTGCATCCATTTCGAAAGGCTCCGGATCGGTAAAGTCCGCGCCGGGGCTGGCCGTTTCGATGTCTCCCATACTTCCGGCCTTACTCGCTTGCTGACGGGTGGCAATCCTTGACTGTCGGGGCCCGAACGCTTAAGTGGCGCACTTTCCCGGAATCACTTGATTTGCATCGGAGTGCCAATGGCGCGCGTTACTGTCGAAGACTGCGTAGACAAGGTCCCCAACCGTTTCGATCTCGTCCTGCTGGCTGCCCAGCGGGCGCGTGAGATTTCTGGTGGTGCGGAAATGACCGTCGATCGCGATCGCGACAAGAACCCGGTCGTTGCCCTGCGCGAAATTGCCGAACAGACGGTCAAGCCGAAGGAACTGCACGAAGCTGCAGTGACCAACCTGCAGAAGATCCTTCCGGACGACGATGACGAGATGGATGAAGTGGGTTCGCTGAGCCAGTCCGCCGAAGCACTGCGGATCACCGCTTCGGCACCGACCCGTTCGACCTCGATCGGCGCCGACTACGACGGCTGATCCGAGCAGGCTTGCTGAAAAATAGTGGAAAGGCCGCCCTCTGGGCGGCCTTTTTGCGTTGCAGCAAGGATGGCGCTGGCCTTATCCTGCAACCGGACAGGAGGGCATATGAGCGAGTTCGGCGACGCATTCGGTACTGCAGTCGAAGGCGGCCTTTTCGCCAAGGCCGTGGGCCGCGGAAGCAAGGGTCTGCCAGAAGCTGCAGAGCTGCAGGCTGGCCACTTCGACGAAGGGGCATGCCTCAATTGCGGAACAGCGCTGACGGGCAATTATTGCCACGCCTGCGGCCAGAAAGCGCATCTGCACCGGACGCTGGGCGCCTTCTTGCATGATCTTCTGCATGGCGCCCTGCACTTCGAAGGCAAAACCTGGAAGACCCTGCCAAAGCTGGCGCTAAAGCCCGGCCAGCTTACCCGTCGCTACATAGAAGGCGAACGCGCATCCTTCGTTAGCCCGATGGGCCTTTTTCTGTTCTCCGTCTTCCTGATGTTCGCGGTTTTCCAGATTGCAGGGATCGGACTTTCTACCCCGGCGCAATTCGGTTCTGCCAGCCGCGACATCACGCACGCAATCGAAAATCTTGAACGCGAGCGCGCCGACTTGCGCGCCGAGCTTTCGGCAATGGAGCCCAACGATCCCGAGCGTTCCGAAACGCAGGCGGATCTGGCCCGAGTGGAAGAACAGGTGACAACGCTGAACTCGCTGCCGGTTATGGGCGCCGGCGCGAAGGGACAGACGCAATGGAAATCCGGCATCGGGTGGTTCGACAAGACGATCAAGAAGTGGAACGATAACCCGAACCTGATGCTCTACAAACTGCAGAGCAACAGCTACAAATTCAGCTGGCTGCTGATCCCGCTGTCATTGCCGTTCGTCTGGCTGCTGTTCTTCTGGAAGCGCCGCTTCCGCGCCTATGACCACGCGATTTTCGTCACATATTCGATTGCGTTCATGTCGCTCCTGTTCATCGTGATTTCGATCCTGGTGAAGGTCGGGGCGCCCGAGTGGTTGTCGGCAGGTCTGGCGTTCATCGTGCCGCCGATCCACATCTACAAGCAATTGCGCCACGCGTATGATCTGAGCCGCTTTTCGGCTTACTGGCGACTGGCGTTGCTGCTGATCTTCATCACCATCATTGCCAGCCTCTTCATCCAGCTGGTGTTCTTCCTCGGCGCATTCTGACGACGCGAAAGAAAAAAGGGGCGCTCGCGAGAGGAGCGCCCCTTGTGATTGGGTTGGCTACGGCCTTCAGGCACCTTGCGGCGCAGTGCCCCCGCCGAATTTCCTGCCGGCCTTAGGGACAGCGGCCCCCGCCAGCGGCTTGATCGGGACGGAGCTCTTGGGTTCGTCCGGCCGGTCGATCTTGCCATCTTTCATCAGCTGATCGATTTCTTCCCCGGTCAGAGTCTCGTATTCGAGCATAGCCTGGGCAAGCAGGTGCAGCTTGTCTTCCTGATCGGTCAGAATTTCCGTTGCCCGCTTCAGACCGTTTTCGACCAGATCCTTGATTTCGGCATCGATCAGCTTGTTCGTTTCAGCACCGCCCATGGTACGCGCGGTCTGTCCCATGCCGAGATAACCTTCCTGGCTCTGTTCGTATTGCAGGGGACCGAGCTTGTCGGACATGCCCCACTTGGTGACCATATTCCGGGCGAGATCGGTGGCGTACTGAATGTCGCCGCTGGCACCGCTCGATACCTTGTCGTGACCGAAGATGATCTCTTCTGCGACGCGGCCGCCCATAGCGACCGCCAGGTTCGCGTGCATCTTGTCACGGTGGTAGGAATAGCTGTCCCGTTCAGGCAAACGCATGACCATGCCCAGCGCGCGGCCACGCGGAATGATCGTTGCCTTATGGATGGGATCGGATGCCGGCTCGTTCAGCGACACCAGCGCATGGCCGGCCTCGTGATAGGCGGTCATCTTCTTCTCATCCTCGGTCATGACCATGCTGCGGCGCTCCGCACCCATCATGACCTTGTCCTTGGCGTCTTCGAATTCCTGCATGGCGACAAGCCGCTTGTTGCGGCGCGCGGCAAGCAAGGCCGCTTCGTTACACAGGTTGGCGAGATCCGCCCCCGAGAAACCGGGTGTTCCGCGCGCGATCGTGCGAGGATTGACGTCGGGCGCCAGCGGCAGCTTCTTCATATGAACGGCGAGGATTTTCTCACGTCCGTCGATATCCGGCACCGGCACCACGACCTGACGGTCGAAACGACCCGGACGCAGCAGTGCAGGATCGAGCACATCGGGGCGGTTGGTGGCGGCAATGATAATGATGCCTTCGTTCGCCTCGAACCCGTCCATTTCGACCAGCAGCTGGTTCAGCGTCTGCTCGCGCTCGTCGTTCGAATTGCCCAACCCATGGCCGCGTGAACGGCCAACGGCATCGATCTCGTCGATAAAGAGGATGCACGGGGCATTCTTCTTCGCCTGTTCGAACATGTCGCGCACGCGGCTAGCGCCGACGCCGACGAACATTTCGACGAAGTCTGACCCTGAAATGGTAAAGAACGGCACGCCCGCCTCGCCCGCAATGGCGCGAGCCAGCAGTGTCTTACCGGTACCGGGCGAGCCGACGAGCAGCGCACCCTTGGGAATCTGGCCGCCGAGTTTGGAGAAGCGCTGCGGATCCTTGAGGAATTCGACGATTTCTTCGAGCTCTTCGCGGGCTTCATCGATGCCGGCGACATCGTCGAACGTAACCTTGCCCTGGCGTTCCGTCAGCAGCTTGGCTTTCGATTTTCCGAAACCCATCGCGCCGCCAGCGCCGCCGCCCTTCTGGACCTGTCGCAAGGCGAAGAATGCGATACCGAGGATCAGCACGAAAGGCAGGATCTGGATCAGTGCGTAGAGCAGGATATTGCCATTATCGGCTTCCGCACCCGAATAGCGCACGCCATTGTCTTCGAGCAGCTGCGGCAGCGATGTATCGTTGGCCACGGGAATGGTCGAAAACTGTTCGCCATTCTTCATTTCACCCACGATCTGCGTTTCGGAAATCTGCACATTGGCAACCGAGCCTTCGGCGACCTTGTCGCGGAAGTCGGAATAGAGCAGCTGCGTGCCATTGCCGCTGCTGCTGCCACCAAAGAACGAGACGACCATCAGCAGGGCGAGAAAAATGCCGCCCCAGATCATCAGGCTCTTCACCCAAGGGTTGGGTCCGTTGCCTTCGGGCTCGGGGGGAGAATTCTGCTCGCTCATTCGCGGGTTCCTTTCATTCCCGAGTATGTAGGATACCACAGGTGAATGGCAAGTTGACCCGTGCCCGCAATTTTACGTGTGCCGCAGCACGGTTCACAGGAACGGCAGACCGCCGCCATCGCCCGAAGAATTCAGGAACATGTAAACGCCCGCTCCGGCCGCAATGGCGGTGAAGACAAGCGCGGCAAGGACGAGCGCACCGTCCCGCACGGTAAGAGCCAGTCCCAACACCGCGATGGCGAGCATGGGGAAGGAACTGGCGAAGGGCAGAAATTCGAGTGGGGGCACCGTACAGCACAATACGATGATAAGGATCGCGACCAGTTTGATAGCGATGCCTTCGGTCAGTATTTCGAGGCGACCTTCGCTGTGCCGGTCGAGAAATTTGCCGATACCGCGAAGTTTGCCGACCGCCTTGTGAAGTTTCCTGGAGCCGACCGCCCGATTCTGCACGAACTGCGGCATCCAGACATGGTCGCGCCCAATGAGGAGCTGAACCGCTATCAGCGCGATGAACAGCGCGAGAGCGGTTGGCAGTCCCGGTATGCCGCCGATCGGCGAAAGTTCGAGCAAGGCCGGAAGCATTATGAAGGGACCGAAGCTGCGTTCGCCGAAATCGTCCAGAACATCCGCGACACAGACCTTGTCGCCGTGCGAAGCAAGCTCGTCGAGCTCGCTGAGCACTTCGGTTACGCTGGATGGTTCGTGATGCGCCAACTGCAACTCCCTCGCACACGAAACGCCCATACGGCGAAAAGGTTACGCGCGGATCATCCCGCCTTCTTCAGCAAAGCGGAACGTTCGCAGCGGCATACCACTTCGCCGCGCTGGTTCACGGCTTCAAGCATGAAGGTGACGATCCCCGTGTCCGGCCGCGATTTGCTTTCGCGCAGAGCGATGACTTCGCTGGTTGCATGAAGCGTGTCGCCGATGAAAACCGGCTTGGGCATGACCAGCTTGTCATAGCCAAGATTGGCGACCAGCGTGCCGAGCGTGGTATCCCCCACGCTCAACCCCACCATCAGCGAAAAAGTATAGGTCCCGTTGACGAGGATCTGTCCAAATTCACTCTCCTTGGCCGCTTCCACATCGAGATGAAGTGGCTGGGGATTGTGGGTCATCACGGTGAAGAAGAGGTTGTCCGCTTCCGTCACCGTGCGCCGTATTTCATGCGTCAGTTTGTCGCCGACCGTCCATTCATCGAAGTGCCTGCCTGCCATCAGCTGTGACCCATGACGGCTTTCACCTCGAGGAAGTCGTGGAAGCCCCATTCACCCCATTCGCGGCCATTGCCCGATTTCTTGTAACCGCCGAAGGCCGCGTTCATGTCGTAACCGCCATTGATCGCGACCCGCCCGGCACGGATGCGCTTGGCGAGGCTGCGGGCGAGTTCGATATCTTCGCCGGTGATCGCGCTGGCGAGGCCGTATTCGGTATCGTTGGCGATGCGAATGGCATCATCGTAATCGTCGTAGCCCAGAATGCAGAGCACGGGACCGAAGATTTCTTCGCGAGCGATGGTCATGTCGTTATCGACATCGGCGAAGACGGTCGGCTTGACGAAATGACCTGTTTCGAGGCCCTCCGGCTTGCCGGGACCGCCAGCGACCAATGTCGCGCCTTCCTCGATGCCTTTTTCGATCAGGCCCTGGATCTTGTCCCATTGGGTACGGCTGACCACCGGTCCGATTGCGGCATTCCCCTTGGGATTGCCGGGAATGACACCCTCTGCCGCTTCCCTGGCGGCAGCCTTGGCTTCTTCCATGCGCTTGTGCGGCACGAGCATGCGCGAAGGGGCGGTACAGGTCTGGCCCGAATTGCCCATCATCGCGACTGTGCCCTTGGCGACCGACTTTGCAAACACCCCGTCATCGAGGACGATGTTCGGGCTCTTGCCACCCAGTTCCTGCGCCACGCGCTTGACCGTATCGGCCGCGTTCTTGGCAATCAGCACGCCGGCACGGGTCGAGCCGGTAAAGCTGACCATGTCGATGTCGGGATGACCCGAGATCGCCTCGCCGACACCTGGACCGTCGCCGTTGATCAGATTGAAGACACCGGCAGGCACACCAGCCGCGTCGAGGATTTCAGCGAATATGTAAGCGTTGAAGGGTGCAATCTCGCTGGGCTTGAGGATCATGGTGTTGCCCGTCGCAAGCGCCGGGAAGACCTTGCAGGCGATCTGGTTGAGCGGCCAGTTCCACGGAGTGATCATGCCGACGACGCCGATCGGTTCCCACACGTGAAGCGTCGGGCCATCCTGGCGTTCAAACTCGAAGCCTTCGAGAATCTCGATGGCCTTTTGGCAGTGGCCGGCCAGCAAGCCCACATGCGGGCCGTTGGCGAGGCTCATCGGGGCGCCCATTTCGTCGCTGACGGCAGTGGCGAGTTCTTCCTTGCGGCTTTCGATCTCGGCCTGGATCGCGCGCAGCAGCGTCAGCCGTTCTTCCCTGCTCGTCTGGCTGAAGCTTTCGAACGCACGGCGCGCTGCCGCCACGGCCTTGTCGACATCGGCCTTCGTGCCGAAGCTGATCTGGCCGATCGTTTCTTCGGTCGCCGGGTTTTCGACGTCGACGGTGTTTGCAGCCTCGGGGGCGACCCATTGGCCATCGATGTAGAATTTGGTGCAATCGCGCATGGGAATCTCTCCTTTGCGCGGTTCACTAGCCTCCTTCGGACCAGCGCGCCACCACTGCATCGCCATCCTGAACGCTGTCGCGGATGGTTGCGGGCGTCCGGTCGAAACGCGGCGCAGGTGCCGTATGCCAGCGCCCGCCATGTTCGACGAACGCACCGCGCGCCTTCATATGCGGATGGTCTTTCGCGTGATCGAGCGGGACGACCGGCGCAAAACAGGCATCGGTTCCTTCGAGCAATTCACACCATTCGTCCTGCGTTTTCGTGGCGAACAGATCCGCAAGATCCTCGGCGTAGCTGTCCCATTTCGAGGGATCCATCTGCGCTTCCCGCAGGTGATCGGGCGCATCGGCACGCTGAAGCAATTCGGCATAGAATTGCGGCTCGATGGCCCCCACGCTGATTTCCTTCCCGTCCTTGCAGGTATAACAACGGTAGAAATGCGCAGCCCCGCCCAGCAGGCCCGCCCCGCGATCGACCGTCCGCAAAGCGCTGTGCGGTTGGCCGTAGAAGAAGCTCATCAAGCTGGTGACGCCATCGACGATCGCCGCATCAACAACCTGACCCTTGCCGCTGCTGGTCCGTTCGAACAACGCCGCGAGGATACCCATGGCGCAATACATCGAACCGCCGCCGAAATCGCCGACGAGGTTCTGGGGCGGCACCGGCAGTCCTCCGCGCTTGCCGATCCCATCCAGTGCGCCGGTGATGGCGATGTAATTGAGATCATGCCCGGCTGCTTGTGCCAAGGGGCCGTCCTGTCCCCAGCCGGTCATACGGGCGTAGATGAGAACCGGATTTGCCGAGAGCAGATCATCGGGTCCGAGACCGAGCCGCTCCATCACTCCGGGACGAAAACCTTCTATCAGCACATCGGCGTGCTTCAGCGCTGTCCTGACGAAGGCCTGGCCATCCTCGCTCTTCAGATCGACCGCGACCCGGTGGCGCGCGCGTTCGACGACGGGATTCATCGGCTGATGGCCGGACCGTTCGATCCGCACGACTTCCGCCCCCATGTCGGCCAGCATCATCGCGACGTGGGGCCCCGGGCCGATGCCCTGGAATTCGACGACCTTGAGGCCGGTCAGCGGACCGTTGCTCGGCATATTGTTCTCTCCCTAGAAGCTTTTCGGCAGATCCAGCACATGCGTTGCCACATGGCTCAGGATCAGATTGGTGCTGATCGGCGCGACCTGGTACAAACGCGTCTCGCGAAACTTGCGCTCGACATCGTATTCCTCGGCGAAGCCGAAGCCGCCATGCGTCTGGATGCACATGTCGGCCGCAAACCAGCTCGCCTCGCTCGCCAGCATCTTGGCCATGTTCGCCTCCGTACCAGCACCTTCCCCCGCGTCGAACATACGCGCGGCCTTGGTCACCATTTCGGCAGCTGCGGAAAGCTGGACGTACGCGCGCGCAATAGGGAACTGGATGCCCTGATTTTCGCCGATCGCGCGGCCGAAGACATTGCGATCCTTCGCGTAAGCCGAAGCGCGGTCGATGAAGAAGCGGCCATCGCCAATGCATTCGCTGGCGATAAGGATCCGCTCGGCATTCATGCCGGAAAGGATATAGCGAAAGCCCTTCCCCTCCTCCCCGATCAGCGCGCTGGCTGGTACGCGCAGATCGTCGAAGAACAGCTCCGTCGTCGCGTGATTGAGCATGGTCCGCACGGGCCTCACGGTCAGCCCGTTGCCGACCGCCTCGCGCATATCGACCAGAAGCACGCTCATGCCATCGGATGGCTTGGCGCATTCATCACGCGGGGTGGTGCGGCATAGCAGCACCATCAGGTCGGAATGCTCGGCGCGGCTGATCCAGATTTTCTGACCATTGACGATGTAATCGTCGCCCTCCCGACGAGCGAAGGTCGAGATACGGGTGGTGTCGGTACCGGCACCCGGCTCGGTCACACCGAAGGCTTGCAAGCGCAATTCCCCGCTCGCGATCTTGGGAAGATAGGTGCGCTTCTGTTCTTCCGACCCATGCTTGAGAAGCGTACCCATCGTGTACATCTGCGCATGGCAGGCCCCGCCGTTCGAGCCTGAACGATGGATTTCTTCCAAGACGGCGCATGCCGCTTCCAGGCCGAGGCCGGATCCGTCAAATTCTTCCGGTATCAGGACCGACAGAAACCCTGCCTCGGTCAGCGCAGTAACGAACTCGGTCGGATAGGCGCGCTCACGGTCGAGCTGTTGCCAGTACTCGCCTGGAAACTTCGCACATAGTCGCCGGACCGCATCGCGGATTTCCGGAAAGGTCTCGCTCAAAACTCCGTCTCCCATTGCAACCTGTCTGGCGCGGGAATTCGGCTTTGGCAACGGTGATGGGAAGAATGGATGCCCCGTGAGGATTCGAACCTCAATTGACGGAGTCAGAGTCCGTAGTCTTACCATTAGACGACGGGGCATCAGCCGCGGGGGCAGCAAGAATCGCATGCTGCTCCGGGACGGGAGGCCGCGCATCTAGTTTCGTCGCGGAACAAGGTCAACCCCGTGCGAGACGGGTGCCCTTGCCCTGCCAACTGTTCACCGCTAGCATCTCGGTCAAGTCCCCGCGTACGGTGGTTTATGCGGGAGGAAAAAAGAAAGCTCTCGAAATGGCGGATCATTCTCCGCCGGACACGACAAGAGGGCACGGGACACAACGGGGCGGCAAGTCCGGCAAGGTAGCCGATTTCCGCTACAAGCGCCCCTCCCGGCCCGAAGCCAAGCAAGGCGACAGGCGTAATGCGCCGCGCCGCGATGGCGGTTTTGTATCCCGGCCAACGTCCAAATTGCCCGATCAGACGGGGCAGCTTCCGCGCAAACAGGCCTATGCTGCGCTGGATCTTGGGACCAACAATTGCCGCCTCCTGATAGCGCGCCCTTCGGGCGAAAATTTCACCGTGATCGACGCTTTCAGCCGCGTCGTAAGGTTGGGCGAAGGTCTCGCCGCAAGTGGCAAGCTTTCCGATGAAGCAATGGAGCGCACTCTGGCCGCGCTGCACGTTTGCGCGGAAAAGCTGCGCCGCCGCAATGTTCGTCTGGCGCGATCCGTAGCGACGGAAGCCTGCCGTAGAGCATCGAACGGGCCGGCGTTCATCAGACGCGTGAAGCGCGAAACCGGCATCATGCTCGACATCATCTCAGCCCAGGAAGAGGCCCGGCTCGCGGTTCTGGGATGCCACGTCCTGCTGGAAGAAGGTAACGGCCCGGCTATTATCTTCGATATCGGCGGCGGCTCCACGGAGCTGGTACTGGTTCAACCGGGCGAAAAGGTGCCCCGCATCCTCGACTGGCTGAGCGTGCCCTGGGGCGTCGTGTCGCTTACCGACACGGTCGACGGATCGGACGAGACGCACGACCTGCGGCTCGATCGTTACATGAACATGCGCCGCACGGTGGGGCGCAGCTTCGCCGAATTCGCCGAACGCATCCGCGATTACACGCGTTCGACCGAGCCGATCCGCCTTTTGGGTACGAGCGGCACAGTTACCACCCTTGCCAGTCTACATCTGGAACTGCCCCAGTACGACCGCCGCGCGGTCGACGGCCTGATCGTTCCGTCGATCGCCATGCGCGATATTTCCAACCGCCTCTCACGCATGAGCGGCCCGGACCGCAAACGCTTGCCTTGTATCGGCGACGACCGAGCGAATCTGGTCATCGCCGGATGTGCTATTCTCGAATCCATTCTCGATATCTGGCCGGCAGAGCAACTCGGTGTTGCCGACAGGGGAATTCGCGAGGGTATCTTGCGCAGCCTGATCGCCGCCGATGTAGAAGGGGACCGCAGCCGCGCAACTGTGCAAAGAATGCGAGAACAGGATGTCTAGGTCAGGAAAAGACCGTGAAACGCGCGTGCGAACTGCAAAAAAACGCACCGCGAGTTCGACCCGGTGGCTGCAGCGGCAACTCAACGATCCTTACGTCAAACAGGCCAAGGCCGAAGGTTATCGTAGCCGTGCCGCTTACAAACTGATCGAGCTGGACGAGAAGTTCGGTTTGCTGAAGGGCATCGAACGGGTCGTAGACCTCGGTATTGCGCCGGGCGGATGGAGCCAGGTCGTGCGCAAGGTAAAGCCCAAGGCGCGTGTGGTCGGCATCGATCTGCTGGAGGTCGAGCCAATCGAAGGCGTTACCATTTTCCAGATGGATTTCATGGATGACACTGCACCGGCAGTCTTGGAAGAAGCCCTGGGCGGCAAGGCCGATCTGGTAATGAGCGACATGGCCGCCAATACGGTCGGCCACAAACAGACGGATCACCTGCGAACGATGGGCCTAGTCGAAGCCGGTGCCTGGTTTGCGGTCGAAAATCTGGCGCCCAACGGCACATTCCTCGCCAAGGTTCTGGCTGGCGGTACCGATAATGATCTGCTGACGCTGCTCAAGAAACACTTCAGGACGGTGAAGCATGCCAAGCCCCCGGCAAGCCGGAAAGGCTCGAGCGAATGGTATGTCATCGCGCAGGGGTTCAAGGGCTGAGGCACAAATGAAAAGGCCCCGCAGAAGCGGGGCCCTTACTTACCGTAGACTGTTCCGGGCTTATGCGCCCGGCTTGACCCCGCCAGCCTCCGTAGCGGCATTGTCCGCCGCAACCGGTTCATCGGCTGCCATCGCGCCCGCGGCTTCCGCATCGGTGGGCGTTTCGCCGCCAAGGTCCACAGCATCGTCAGCTTCGTCGGCCTCGGGAGCTACAGGGGCCGGCTTGGCCGGAGCACCGCCATTGGCTGCCAGGTATTCCATGACGTTGGCGCGATCTTCCGGCTTGGACAGACCAGCAAAGCTCATCTTGGTGCCGTTGGCGAATGCACGAGGGCTGGTCAGCCAGGCATCCATATTTTCCCAAGTCCAGGTTCCGCCATGATCGCTAAGCGCGCTGGAGAAGGCGAACCCGCCGTGCCCCGTGCCGATCGTTTCGCCCATGACGCCGTAAAGGTTCGGACCGATGCCATTGGCACCGCCCTGTTCGATGGTGTGGCAAGCCGTGCACTTCGCAAAAACCTTTTCGCCGGCTGCCGCATCGGCACTGGCAAGCAAGGTGCCGAGATCGGGCCCGGCATCGGCACCACCATCTTCGGCTACGCCCTCGATGAAAAATCCCGGCTCTTCGACATGCGCATGCTTATCCGCAGTGAAATACATGCCTGAAACGATGGAACCTCCGAGCGCAACGATCCCTGCAAAGAGGACCCAGCCCGCGGCGGTGTTGAAACGATCATCCATTACGTAAAATACCCGGCGAAAATCGGTTGGTCTGATGGTTGCGCGCCGCTCTAGTGTGCAAGGCGGGCTTTCGCAAGTGCGCAAGCAGCAATAGCGCTTGATGCGCGAGAAAGGCCGCCTTAACGCGCCGGACATCATGCGTCAGTTCGCCAAACCTGCCCTCGCCCTTGTCGATTCGATGCGCTCCGCTGCGGCGGAGCAGCCCGGACAGGCGATTGCTTTTGGAGGGGCGCCGGGTTCCAATTCGCATCAGGCGGCGATGCAATTTGCACCCGATGCACTGCCCCTGCCCTGTTTCAGCTTCGAAGATGCGCTGGACGCGGTTGAAAATGGCGTAGCGGGTTGCGCCATGATCCCGATCGAAAACAGCCAGCATGGCCGGGTGGCCGATATTCACTTCCTGCTTCCCGAAAGTGGCCTGTCGATAGTGGCAGAACATTTCATGCGCATAACGCATTGCCTGATGGCACTGGGCAAGGGACCATTCGAGGCCGCCTATAGCCATCCGCAAGCGCTCGGCCAGTCTCATAAATTCCTGTCAGACCGCGGGATCGTCGGCCTCAGCCATGCTGACACGGCAGGTGCCGCTGCCTTCGTTGCGGAAAGCGGAAAGCCCAATGTCGCTGCGATCGCCCCGTCATTGGCAGCAGACCTTTACGGCCTCGATATCGTGGAGCGGGAAGTCGAAGATGCTCCCGACAACACGACCCGCTTTGTCGTTCTGGCCAAAGATGCACTGGATCCGGCAAGCCTTGCCGGCGCCCAGGCGATGACCACCTTCATTTTCGAAGTGAAGAACATTCCCGCCGCGCTCTACAAGGCGCTTGGTTGTTTCGCGACCAATGGCGTGAACATGACCAAGCTCGAAAGTTACCAGAAAGGCGCCAGCTTCGCGGCCACGCAGTTCTTCGCAGATATCGAGGGCGCACCAGGCGAAGCGCGGGTCGATGCGGCCCTCGAAGAGCTGGCCTTCCAGACCAATGGCGTCAGACTGCTCGGCAGCTATGCGCAAGTCCGCAAACGCGGGTAGAGACCGACTTCACCCGGTTTTAATCCGCCGCTTCAATCGCGACACCTCATTCGTCGGCGTAGATCGCCACTTCGGACAAACCTCCACTGGTCGCACGACCGCGGTACATGCCGCTGGTATTCATCGAGAATAGCGCGTCGCCGCTGCGATCCACTACGATGACGCCGCCGTCACCGCCCATTTCTCCTACTTCTGCGATGACCGTATCCGCCGCGAGTTGCGCGTCCTCACCCCCGAGGTCAATACGCGCGCAAATCATCCGGGCGACGCCAGCGCGTATGAAGAATTCACCCCACCCTGTCGCAGACACTGCACAGCTGCGATTGTCGGCATAGGTCCCTGCGCCGATGATGGGTGCATCGCCGATGCGACCCCAGCGCTTACCGGTCATTCCGCCGGTCGACGTACCTGCCGCCATATTGCCATCCTGGTCGAGAGCCACTGCCCCGACGGTGCCGAACTTGACGTCGACGTCGATCGCCGAAAGCTTTTCTGCCTTCATGCGTTCGAGCGATTCCCGCCGGCGCTCGGTTTCGAACCATTCGCTGGGCATGTTTTCGATCCCCTGCTCCGCCGCGAATGTCTCCGCGCCTTCGCCGGAAAGCATGACATGGGGGCTGTCGGTCATCACCTTTCGCGCAAGCTGGATCGGATGCCTGATCCCGCGCACCCCGGCGATTGCGCCTGCATCGCGTGTGCGCCCGTCCATAATCGATGCGTCCAGCTCGATATCGCCGTCCCAGGTGAACACCGCACCGCGCCCGGCATTGAATAACGGATCGTCTTCCATAGGCTCAATTGCGGCCTGGATCGCATCCATCGCCGTGCCGCCTTCCCGTAGGACCTTGGCGCCGGCGTCGAGTGCCTTGCGCAGCGCTTCGCGATAGGCTGCATCCTGTTCCGGCGTCATGTTATCGCGCGCGATGGTCCCGGCACCGCCGTGGATGGCGATCGACCACCGCCCATCTTCCTGTGCCGCTGCGGGCATGGACAGAACGATTGAAAATGTGGCCAGCAAACGGGCCAGGGGCGCGAAAAATCCACTCATGGGAATGGGATAGCAGCCGCAGTTATCCACTCAACCCCTCGACCGATTTTGTTCACGCGGCTCGGCATGATACGCTCGTCCGACCGAGCACCAACGGGGAGAGGCTTGATGATTTTCGACCGTTATCGTTTCAACGAACAGTTGGCGATGGATCTGGGGGAGAAAATTCTTCTCGCCCTGATCGCGCTTGTCGTGACCTGGCTTGCCGCACGCGCGGCTAAATGGGCATTCGCCAAGCTCGTCGACACTGTGGATTTCTTCAGACGCGGAACCGGTAACGGCCAGTCGCTAGGAGAATCCCTTGGGAAAATCGTCAGCCTACTGATCTGGCTGTTCGGCCTGCTGGTCATTCTCAACATCCTCGATCTCGGCGGCGTGTCCGGACCGATCGACAGCCTGCTTCAGAATGTCGTGGCATTTCTGCCTAACCTTCTTTGGGCAGGACTCATTTTCTTCATCGGCATGATGGTCGCACGAATTGCGCGCGACCTTGTGATCACGACCTTGCAGACCGTCGACTTCGACAAATGGGCCAATCGCGGTGGGGTCGACAATGTCACCGGCAACCCCGCCATCAGCAAAACCATCGGCACGATCGTCTACGTCCTGATCGCAATTCCCGTGGCTATTGCAGCGCTTGAGCAGCTCGGTATCGAATCGATCAGCAACCCTGCATCGCGCATGCTCGAAATGATCTTCTCGGCCATTCCCAACATCATCGGCGCCGCCGTTCTGCTGGGCATGGGTTATCTGATCAGCAAGTTCGTCGTGCAGATCCTGAAGGAAGTTCTTCCGGGGCTTGGCGTCGATAGGGCATTGGCGGAAAGCGGTCTTATCACCGAGGGCACCACAGCATCGGCAATCATCGCCCGCGTCGCCCAGGTTGCGATCCTGCTGTTCTTCGCCATCGCGGCGACGAGGCTGCTCGGCTTTCCCGAACTGACGGCGATCCTCGACCAGCTCCTCGAATTGGGCGGAAGGGTCATCTTCGGAGCGGTTGTCATCGCCTTTGGCTTCCTGATCGCCAATCTGCTTGCCCGTCTCATTGCGGGCGATGCAGGCGGGACGACCGCGGCGACCATCGTGCGGTGGGCAACCATCATCCTGTTCGTCTTCATGGGCCTGCAGTTCACCGGCATTGGCGGTATGATCCCGGCCAATGCGCTGACGATCCTGATTGCCGGCGTGTCTGTCGCAGGCGCTCTGGCCTTCGGCCTTGGCGGCCGCGACTGGGCCGCACGGAAGCTTGAGCAGATGGATAACGATCTGGGCGGAACTGGTTCTGCACCAACGCCGACACCGCGTCGCAAGGCTGCGTCGAAGTCGACCGATCCCTTGCCGCCGGGCGCCTGATCCAGCCGACCTTTCTGGAATATGCGCAAAGGACGCGGAGCCAACCACTCCGCGTCCTTTTCCTATTCAGTCTCGTCGGAAAACAGCTGGTATGGCGTCACCGGATTTCGCATCACCATCAGAGCCAGCGCAGGCGTCGAAAGACGACGAGCAGCCCAACGAAGAGCAGCGCGCACAGAGCGACGACTGCCCAGAAAGCCTCCGGGTTATTCATGCCCGGCATGCCTCCCACGTTGATGCCGAGGAGGCCAGTCAGAAAGCTCAGTGGCAGGAAGATGCCCGCCACGATCGTAAGCATGTAGGTTGCGTGTTCGCTGCTGGCGAGGCTGCGCGCGCGCAGTTCGTCCTGCAGGACAACCGCGCTCTCCTTGCTGATATCGATATCGTCCAGATAGCGACGCAGACGCGCGATGCTTTCGGCTATCTCGCGCCGATCGTGATCCTCGAACCAGGCTGGTGCATCGCGGCTGATCTGTTCGAGTGCCTCGTGTTGCGGGGCCATGTGCCGCTTGAGGGCGAGCGAATTGCGACGAATGCTCGAGATCTTGGTGAGCATCTGATCCGCGTGCTCGTCGGGATCGTCGTCTTCCAGAAGATCGAGAACCTCGTTCATATCGACGATGGACTGGCTCATGCGGGTGATGAGCAGTTCGGCCAGCAGCGTGATGGTGGCGCCCGCGTCTGGCGGGCCTTCACCGCGATCGAGCAACGATACGATTTCGCGCGGTGTCTGGAGGGGATGACGGCGCAGCGTCACCAGCCGCCTTCCGTCACACCAGAACTGCATGGAGATCATGTCTTCCGGCTCCGCGCCCGGGTTGAAGTTGATCCCCCTCAGCGTGCCGACCAGATTGGTGCCTTCGCGAAACGCGCGCGGCCGGGTCTGGTCGCTGGTCAGCAGTTCTGCGGTGGGCTCGGGAATCCGGAGATGATCTTCGAGCCAGTGCTTCACGCCGTCCCGAGTGCGGCAAATGTGGATCCAGAGCACTTCATCGGGAGTGGACGGTTGCCAGCTCTGGACCTCGTCCCAGTGGATCGTCCGTGCGCTGCCCGTTCCATCGAGCACACGCCCGAACAGCAGGGGAGTATCGTTGTCGGCGGCATCGGTTTCCTGACTCATCGGCCCATCATGCAACATGGAGCCGCTGCTGTCATTGCCCCTTAATGATCGGTCGACTATATCCGTGTCATGTCCTCCGTACGCCCATGGCGCGATATCGTGCGCCGCCAGTCCCGCCAGATCATGGTCGGCAATGTCCCCGTGGGGGGCGATGCGCCGATCACCGTGCAGACCATGACCAACACGCCGACCGAGGATGTGGGCGCGACGATCGACCAGATCCGCCGCTGCGAGGATGCCGGCGCGGACATCATCCGCGTGTCATGCCCGACGGCGGAAGCGACCGAACATTTCGACAAGATCACCAAGGCGGCCAACGTTCCGATCGTTGCCGACATCCATTTCCATTACAAACGGGCGCTGGAAGCGGCGGACAAGGGCGCAGCGTGCCTGCGCATCAATCCCGGAAACATCGGTTCGTCCGAACGCGTCGCCGAAGTCGTCCGCGCAGCCAAGGCCAATGGCTGCGCGATCCGCATTGGCGTCAATGCGGGCAGTCTCGAGAAGGACTTGCTCGAGAAATATGGCGAACCGTGCCCCGAAGCGCTGATCGAGAGTGCGCTCGACCATATCAAGCTGTTGCAGGATCACGATTTCCACGAATTCAAGGTGGCCGTCAAAGCGAGCGACGTGTTCCTGGCAGTGGCGGCTTATCACGGGCTCGCAGATGCGGTGGATTGTCCCTTGCATCTGGGCATTACCGAAGCGGGCGGTCTCGTCGGCGGGACGGTGAAAAGCTCCATCGGGATCGGCAGCCTCCTGTGGGCCGGTATCGGCGATACGATCCGCGTTTCGCTTTCGGCAGAGCCCGAGCAGGAAGTGAAGGTCGGCTACGAAATCCTCAAGAGCCTGGGCCTGCGCACCCGCGGCGTGCGGGTCGTTTCCTGCCCCAGCTGTTCCCGCCAGGGCTTCGATGTGATCCGTACGGTCGAAACGCTGGAGAAGCGGCTCGAGCATATCAAGACGCCGATGAGCCTGTCGGTGCTCGGCTGTGTCGTGAACGGCCCGGGCGAGGCTCGGGAAACGGATATCGGCATCACCGGCGGCGGTAATGGCAAGCACATGGTCTATCTGTCGGGCGTCACCGATCATCATGTGAAAAGCGACGACATGCTCGACCACATCGTCCGGCTCGTCGAAACCAAAGCCGCCCAGATCGAGGCAGGCGAAGCCGTAGCCTTCGATCCGCATGCCAAGGAAGCGGCGGAGTAACCCGCTTTACCCGAAATTAAGCTTGATCGGCCAATCTTGCGTTTATGCGTGAGGCCGCCCTTCTTGCCGTTGCAGTACTGGCTTTCGTCGGCAGTGCCTTCGTTCCCGGAGGTGCGTTCGATGCGGCGACGCACAGCGCGAACCCCGAACCCGCTGACAAAACCGCGACCGGGAATTTCGCGGGTGAGCAGCCGATGCCCGAAACGCTCGACTACGCATCATGGGTGGCTGGCACGACGGAACTCGCCCGCGCAGGCGATGGACATTTCTATGCCGATGCCATGGTCAACAATTCGCGGATCCATTTCCTGATCGATACGGGGGCCAGTGTCGTGGCACTGACTGGCGCCGATGCGCGCGCGGCAGGATTGCACTGGTCGGCTGCCGATGTCCGGCCCATCGCACGCGGCGCATCCGGTCCGGTTTTCGGGGTCGCACTCACGCTCGATCATATTTCGCTGAACGGGCACGAGGCGAATAATGTCAGCGCGATCATTGTGCCCGAAGGCCTGGACACATCGCTCTTGGGTCAAAGTTACCTTTCCACCATTCAGCCGGTTCGGATAGAACACGACAAAATGGTGCTTGGCGAATAGGTCTTTCGTTCCGGCGCAATGTTCATGGCGCGGCCAGAACCGTGCTGATAGGGTGACCGACATGAAACGACGGGACCTTCTCAAAGGATCGCTGGCCGCCGGCGCAGCCATAGCCCTGCCGAGCCGACTGTTTGCACAGTGGAATCCCACTGCCACGCGCGATGCCAAGCTTATGGACATCGCCCGCGAAGAACTGGCCAGGGTCGGCGGAAATATCTGGCGCAAGGATATCGTCGCCATCGCAGATTTCGGACTGCATTCGGCCCGGCGACGCTTCCATTTCGTAGACCTCGAGAACGAACGGGTGGCAAGCTATCACGTCAGCCATGGCACGGGTTCGGATAGCGAACACGACGGCTGGCTGAAACGGTATTCCAACATAGAAGGCAGCGAAGCATCGAGCCGCGGCGCGTTCATGACACGCAGCTGGTATGTCGGCCGGTATGGCACTTCGATAAGGCTGGACGGCCTCGACCCGACCAACTCCAACGCCCTCCCCCGTGCGATCGTCATGCACAAGGCGAATTATGCGACGCCTGAGCATGTCGAACGATACGGCCGCCTCGGGCGGTCAAACGGATGTTTTGCCATGGGGCCGGACCAGTTCGACCGCGCGTTGATCGATCTTGCCGGGGGTCGCCTGCTGGTATGCGGCAGTTACGGTCTAGCAGAAGACGGCACCACCGTTACGCCGCCGATCGCACAATACGATCTGCTGCGTAACGAATATGGCGGAACCTACGAACGGACCAATCCCGGCGCGTTCTAGGCGGCGTCAGCTGGTCTGCAGGTCGTCGACGATTTCGACCACTTCTTCACTTGTCTGACGTGCACGATCGCTCTGGCGCGGAGCGTCCAGTGCCGCGAGAACCGGCGCGTCACGATCATATATGTCGGCAAACTTGGTCAGGTTTCCGTTCACATCCACCCCGTAGGTGAAATAGGTGATGTAGACCGGCCACTGCTTCGCCATCGGATAGCGCGTGTATTCCCTGCCGGCGGTGATTTCAGATACTTCCTGCTGGATTGCCGGCAATTCGTCACGATTGGCGGCATTACCGAGCATCGACATGGTCATCGCCAGTTCGCGAGCGCCCTGCACCCGGATACAGCCGTGACTGAGGGCGCGGCTGTCCTGATTGAACAACGCCTTGGCCGGTGTATCATGCAGGAAGATCGCGTGTTCGTTGGGCATATCGAGCTTCATCAGACCGAGCGAATTGCCCGGTCCCGGCTGCTGAACGACGGTTACCCAGCCGTTGGCGCCCTTGGTCGCTTTGTAACCGTTGGCACGCGCCCATCCCGGATTGTTGAGTACCTTCGCACCCAGACCTTCACCCTTCACGATGGACTGCGGAACCGTCCAGGTTGGATTGAAGATCACGGCCTCGACCATTTCGGCCAGCTGAGGCGTCGCAGTACGTCCGGGCTTGCCCACTACGACGCGGTAGTTCTTGATGATCTTGTTATTCACCGTGAGGCGAAGCTGATATTCGGGCACGTTGGTCAGCAGATATTGCTTGCCAAGATCGCGTCCCAGCCAGCGCCAGCGATCCATGTTGGCGCGGATCAGCTTGCGCTTCGCCGGATCGGTCGTTCTGGCGAGTTCTTCCTTCAGCCGCGCATAGTCGGGCGATACCGGGTTGAGTGCGGTCAGCGTCCCGGCAATGTCTCCCGTCTCAACAGCCGTCAGGAGCAAGCGATCCGAAGGCAGGACGTCGGGATCGGGATCCACGACAAACCACTGACGGCGAGCGTCCATAGGGGTGCGTCCGTCGCGCAGGTCTTCCACCAGCCATACGAAAATCTCGCTGGCTGTTTCATTGAGCGCGGTGCCGGGACCGTTTGCAATCGCTGCGGAAAGCTCGTCGGCACGATAATCGGCGGGCGACAGGCCCTCGGCCTCCACCGTAGGGATGAACGCGAGCAGTTTTTTTGCCTGCGGAACGGACCATTCGCGAACATAGACAGGAAGCTGCTGGACGATTTCGCGCGACGATGTGCGGATATCGTCGAAGCTTTCATCGACACTTGGCGTAGCAGGCTGCTGCGCGGCTTGGGTGCGGTAATCGGGAAGCTTTTCCGTCACCTTGGCCGGTTCGGGAGGGACGAGGTTTTCCGGCGCGTTGTCCTGAGCCAGGACAGAAGTCGCGCAAAGGGCCGCCCCCATTGCAGTGCCGAAAATCAAACGAAAACGTGTCATAAGTCCTACCAGATGCGCCCCGCGCCGTTCAGCGCGTGTGGCCGGATAATAGCCCAATGCACAGGGCTAATCCAATATCCCTTCTTTCGCAGGCCTGAATTGTCGGTGACTATAGCAGAAAGGGCGCATAGGGCGTGGCGATGAACCGGGACCATGCCTTGCTGCCAGTCTTTGCGGCTGCGTTCGCGGTTGCCTGTCTGTCCCTGATGGACGCGTTCATGAAAAGCGCCGCTCTGGCGGTGGGTGCGCTGACGGCGGCATGGCTGCGTTCGGTCATTGCAACCGGCATTGCGCTTCCGCTGTGGCTCGTGCGCGGCCGCGCCCGCTGGCCGCGTCCCGAGGTACTCAAACTTCATCTGCAGCGCTCGATCATAGCGACGTTCATGGCGCTGACGTTCTTTTACGCGATCACCAAACTGCCGCTGGCCGAAGCGATTGCGATCAGTTTCGTGGCACCGCTGATCGCGCTCTATCTTGCGCGCGTAATGCTGGGCGAGGCGATCCGGCGAGAGGCAATCTATGCCTCCATACTGGGCTTTATCGGCACACTGATCATTATCGGCGGCAAGATCGGCCAGGCGGATTTCGATGCCGACACGGCGCTGGGGCTCACATCGATCCTGGCGTCCGCTTTGCTCTATGCCTACAGTTTCATACTGATCCGGCGGCAATCGCAGGTTGCCGGGCCAGCCGAAATCGCGACCTTCCATTCCGGGGTATCGGTAATCATCCTGGGGCTGGCGGCGCCGTTCCTGTACGAAATGCCAAACCTGGAAATACTGGGCGATCTGGCCGCTGCTGCCTTCCTGACCGTGGCCGGGGCGATGGGTCTTGCCTGGGCTTATGCGCGCGCCGAAGCGCAGGTGCTGGTGCCGCTGGAATATTCGGGCTTCTTGTGGGCATCGCTGTTCGGCTGGCTGTTCTTCGCCGAACCGCTGACCATGCCGACGACCATCGGCACCGCAATCATCATCACATCATGTTGGGTAGCGACCCGGAAACGTCGCGTCGCGATCGTGCCAGAGGTTCCCTAGCGGCTTGGTCGCTGTTCGGTAGATCGCTCGGTCTCGCCAGCCTGGGCGGGCCCGTCTGCAAAAGTGAAAGCAGCAGCAAAGCAACCGACAATGCCAAGCGCGGCAGCGATTACTGCAAAACGAAGCGGACCACGTGAGCGTTCGCCCGCATCCGATAGCGGAGACATGTGAAACTCCCTCATTCAGCCTTTTGGCCAATACGGCCTTATTGCCATGATTTAGCCTTAATAACCAGAGAAAGCTGCGCGAAGTTCCGTCAAAGCCGCACACCACCCTGCCGCGCACTTGATTTTTGCGCAGGTTCAGCGCAGGTGCGCGGCACATTCTGCCGCTCTGTCCATTGGTCAGATGACGGCTCTCAACTGAAAGGACAGACGCGCGCATGACTCAGGTCGGCAAGGACACGCTCGGAACCCGCTCAACCCTCACCGTGAACGGCAAGGATTACGCCTATTACTCCTTCGCCAAGGCGGAGAAGACAATCGGCGACGTGTCGAAGCTGCCCTTCAGCCTGAAGGTCCTGCTCGAGAACATGCTCCGCTTCGAGGATGGCGGCTTCACCGTATCCACCGACGATGCGCAAGCGATCGCGGACTGGCAGAAGAACCCGGCCACCGGCAAGGAAATCCAGTATCGCCCGGCACGCGTGCTGCTGCAGGATTTCACCGGCGTCCCCTGCGTGGTGGACCTTGCCGCAATGCGTGACGCCATCAGCAAGCTGGGCGGCGAAACGTCCAAGATCAATCCGCAGGTTCCGGTCAATCTGGTGATCGACCACTCGGTCATGGTCGACGAATTCGGCCACCCCAAGGCGTTCGAAAAGAACGTCGAACTCGAATACGCCCGTAACGCGGAACGCTACGACTTCCTCAAATGGGGTTCGAAGAGCTTCCGGAACTTTACCGCAGTGCCCCCGGGTACCGGCATCTGCCACCAGGTGAACCTGGAATATCTGGGCAAGGGCGTGTGGTCGTCCGAAGGCGATGATGGCAAGCTGGTCGCCTATCCCGACACCTGCGTCGGCACCGACAGCCACACCACCATGATCAACGGTCTCGGTGTGCTGGGCTGGGGCGTCGGCGGTATCGAAGCCGAAGCCGGCATGCTCGGCCAGCCGGTATCCATGCTCATCCCCGAAGTCGTCGGCTTCAAGCTGACCGGCGCCATGGCGGAAGGCGTGACCGCCACCGACCTGGTGCTGACCTGCGTTCAGATGCTGCGCGAAGTCGGCGTGGTCGGCCGGTTCGTGGAATTCTACGGCGAAGGCGTCGCTAACCTCACGCTCGCCGATCGCGCGACGATCGCCAACATGGCGCCCGAATACGGCGCAACCTGCGGCTTCTTCGGCATCGACGAGAAGACCCTCGAATACATGCGCCTGACCGGCCGCGACGAAGAAACGATCGCGCTGGTCGAAGCCTATTCGAAAGAACAGGGCATGTGGTTCACCCCCGAGAACGAGCCGGTCTTCACCAAGACGCTCGAACTCGACATCGCGAAGGTCGTGCCCAGCCTTGCCGGGCCCAAGCGCCCGCAGGATCGCGTGGCGCTGCCGCAGGTGGACGAGCTGTTCAACAGCGATCTCGCCACGGTGTACAAGAAGGACAAGCCGGCGCGTGTCGAGGTCGACGGCAAGGACCATGACATCGGCGACGGCGACGTTGTCATCGCCGCCATCACCAGCTGCACCAACACATCGAACCCCGATGTGCTGATCGCTGCGGGGCTGGTTGCCAAGAAAGCCAACGAAAAGGGCCTGAAGCCGAAGCCCTGGGTCAAGACCTCGCTGGCTCCCGGATCGCAGGTCGTCACCGACTATCTCGAAAAGAGCGGACTGCAGACCGATCTCGACGCGCTCGGGTTCGATCTCGTCGGTTATGGTTGCACCACCTGCATCGGCAATTCGGGCCCGCTCGCTCCGCCGATCTCCAAGGCGATCAACGGCAACGACATCGTTGCGGCGTCGGTCCTTTCGGGCAACCGCAATTTCGAAGGCCGCGTATCGCCAGACGTGCGCGCGAACTTCCTTGCCAGCCCGCCGCTCGTGGTCGCTTACGCCCTCAAGGGCACGGTGACGGAAGACATCACCGACACGCCGATCGGCCAGGATCAGAACGGCAATGACGTGATGCTGGCCGACATCTGGCCGACCAACGAAGAGGTGCGCGAGCATCGCGCGGCCAATATCGACCGCGAAATGTTCGTCACCCGCTATGCCGACGTCTACAAGGGCGACGAGCACTGGCAGGCGATCAATGTCGAGGCGTCGGATACCTACAGCTGGAACCCGACCAGCACCTATGTAGCGAGCCCGCCGTACTTCGAAGGCATGGGCATGGAGCCTGCGCCGGTCACGGATATCGCCGGTGCGAAACCGCTGGCGATCCTCGGGGATTCGGTAACGACCGATCACATCTCGCCTGCTGGTTCAATCAAGGAAGACAGCCCGGCCGGCGAATACCTGAAGAGCCATCAGGTCTCGAAGCAGGACTTCAACTCCTACGGTTCGCGTCGCGGCAATCACGACGTGATGATGCGCGGCACCTTTGCCAACATCCGTATCAAGAACGAAATGGTTCCGGGCGTCGAAGGTGGTTACACCACCTACAATGGCGAGCAGATGGCGATCTACGACGCCGCCATGAAGCACAAGGCCGACGGAACGCCTCTGGTAGTCATCGCCGGCAAGGAATATGGCACTGGCTCAAGCCGCGACTGGGCGGCCAAAGGCACCATCCTTCTGGGCGTTCGCGCGGTTATCGTCGAAAGTTTCGAGCGCATCCACCGTTCGAACCTCGTCGGCATGGGCGTGCTTCCGGTGCAGTTCAAGGATGGCGAAACCCGCGCTTCGCTCGGCCTGACTGCGACGGACAGCTTCTCGATCACAGGGCTGGCCGATCTGAAGCCGGGCCAGGATATCGAAGTCGATGTGACCCGTGAAGACGGATCGACATTCACCTTCACCGCGCTGTGCCGCATCGATACGGCGAACGAGATGGAATATTACCGCAACGGCGGTATCCTGCAGTACGTCCTGCGCAACCTGGCTGCGGCTTGATCGCACGGTCACTCCTCGCAGTAACGGCGGCGGGCTTGCTCGCCGCCTGCTCTGCGGGCGCACCAACCGATGCAGACGCCGGATCAACCCAGGACCAGGCCGGCGTTCTCCTGATCGCGCCCAAGGCGCTCGCCCTGCGGCTTGATGCCGGCGACGCCATTCAGCTTATCGACGTGCGCACGCCGGAAGAGTTTGCGGATGGCCACATCGAAGGTGCGATCAATATTCCGGTCGATCAATTCGATCCAGCCACCCTGCCCGATCCGCAAGGTGCCGAGCGCATCCTCTACTGCCAGTCCGACCGTCGTTCCGGTATCGCGGCAGAGAAGCTGGCGGCAAATGGCGAGACGGCCGTGCATATGAAGGGTGGCATCCGGGCCTGGGAAGGCAACCACCTGCCGGTAACGCGTGACTGAGCGGCCAAGTATCTGACATGGCGATCCTTGGCCGCCTGTCCCGGCTATTGAGGCGCGAGCCTGTTGATGAAAGGGCCGATCCGGCGATCCTTGCTGCGATCGGAACCGAGGTTCGCGAGAGGGTGCAGGCCCATCCGAAAATCGAGGACATGGGCGGCGACAAGGCCGATCTGTTCCTGCTTCCGGAGCTGTTGTCTCCCAGGCAATGCCGCAAACTCATCGCAATCATCGACAGTCGCATCCAGCCGTCGGTTCTCTTTTCGGAAACAGTCGCGCCGAGGGGGCGCACCAGTTCCACGCATTTCTTCTCGCAGGATCTGCCGGAAACGAGGGCACTTGCCACCAAAATCAGCGAGATAACGGGTATCGGTTCACACCATGCCGAGCCGCTGCAGGGGCAGCGGTATCGTTTGGGCGAGGAGTATCGCCATCATCGCGATCACTTCCGGATCGACAAGCCGCATTGGCAGATCGAGCGGCGGCGCGGTGGCCAGCGCACATGGACCGCCATGGTCTACCTCAACGCGGTCGAGGAAGGCGGTGAAACCGACTTTCCCGAACTGGATTTGAAGATCGCACCCGAGCCCGGCTTACTGGTGTTATGGGACAATATGGACCGCCAGGGCATGCCCAATCCTGCAACGCGGCATGCCGCCCTGCCGGTTCTGGCGGGACGCAAGCATGTGGTGACGCAGTGGTATCGTCAGGGCGAATGGAGCATGCAACAGCGCGGCTGACACCGCCGCCGGGCGAAGTGTCAGCTGGCGCGCTTGATCCGAAACCTGCGGCGGCCGAGAATGGCTGCAGCGGCCATACCGAAGAGAGCCATCATCGGCGGTGCCGGAACATCGGTACCGCTCGTTGTTCCACTGGTCGTACCCGAACTGGTCGAGGTGCTGGTCGACGAGCTGCCCGACGTCGACGAACTGGTCGATGAACTGGTGCTGCTGCTCGTGCTACTGCTGGTCGACGAGCTCGTCGAACTGCTGCTGCTCGTGCTGCTGGTGATATTGCCTGAGGTCGACGTGCTGGTCGACACATCGCCGGAGGTCGAGCTGGTCGAGCTGACTTCGCCGGTGGACGTGGAGGACGACGTCGTGGTGCTTACTTCACCGCTGGAGGACGACGAAGAGCTGCCGCCACTCGAGGTCGAGCTCGAACTGCCCCCGGTAGAGGTGGATGTCCCGCCGCTCGAAGTCGAAGTCGAGCTTCCCGAGGTGGTCGAAGTGACGACGACGCTGCCGCCGCCGCTGGAGCCGCTGAAGAAGCCGCCGAAGAACCCGCCGCCAAAGCCGCCGCCGAAACCGCCACCACCATAGCCACCGCCCGGAATGGAGCGCGCGGAGCCGCCGCCGCCGATCGGTGCCGCTGCAGGCAACGGCGGTACCGGTACAGGTACCATCGCCTGACGATAGACGGGCGGACAGATGTTATTGGGATCGTAGGCCGCCTGCGGAGAATCTGCGGGCACGCATTCAGCCTGCCGCGGAGGAATGGTGCGAGCGCGCGGCACGGTCGGCCGGGGGACGGCGCGCGGCTTCTGCTTCACATATTTGGCCTGCTTGACCGACTTGGTCTTGTATTGCGGACTGTTGGAAATCGGCTTCTCGGCAACGTGGACCGCGCCGCCTGCAAGCAGGGCGCCGCCCGCTGCAGTGGCCGATAGTTTGGCAAGAGCTGACTTGACCGACATCGCTTCGAATTCCTTTTACGACCGGGCCAGGATGTTTGGGAAGCCCCCATCCCCGCCGCGATCCTATAGTGTTTTCGTGAATCCCCCCGGGTCTTCACGCATAATTATTGATCGCTATTGCGCCCAGAAAGTGAATTTTCTCGACAAATGCGAGGCTTGAAGACGACCCGTCCCGTTTCGGGACCGAATCCACCCCTTGGTTAAAACCGCCGATGCGCTCACTTGTCGAACATGTCGGACTGCGGTTTCGATGGTGCCGCGAGGCCCAGGTGCAACCATCCGCCATCGTTGAGGCAGCGCCCCCGCGCCGTGCGAGCAATGAGGCCGAGCTGGATGAGATAGGGTTCGATCACCTCCTCCACCGTATCGCGCGGTTCGGAGAGGCCCGCCGCCAGCGTCTCGACGCCGACCGGCCCGCCCTTGTAGGTCGTTGCGATCATGGTGAGATATCGCCGGTCCATCGCGTCGAGGCCGAGACTGTCTACCTCGAGCCTGGTCAGTGCCTCGTCGGCCACTCTGGTGGTTACGACCGGCTCTTTAAGAACTGATGCGAAGTCACGCACGCGTCGCATAAGGCGGCCTGCCACGCGCGGCGTGCCGCGCGATCGGCGGGCGATTTCACGGGCGCCGCCTTCGTCGATGGCCATGCCCAGCAATCCTGCCCCGCGGCTGACGACCTTGAGCAGTTCGTCTTCAGTATAAAAATTGAGCCTGACGGGAATGCCGAACCGGTCGCGCAAGGGAGTGGTCAGCAAGCCCTGACGCGTGGTCGCCCCCACGAGCGTGAACGGGGGCAAGTCGATCCGCACGCTGCGCGCGCTCGGCCCTTCGCCGATGATGATATCGAGCGCGCGGTCTTCCATCGCCGGATAGAGCACCTCCTCGACCACCGGATTGAGCCGGTGAATTTCGTCGATGAACAGTACATCGTTGGGTTCGAGATTGGTCAACAGAGCCGCAAGATCGCCGGCCTTGGCAATCACCGGGCCGCTGGTGGCGCGAAAGCCCACGCCGAGTTCCTTGGAGACGATCTGCGCCAGCGTGGTCTTGCCTAGTCCCGGCGGCCCAAAGAAGAGCACATGGTCCATCGCTTCGCCGCGCCCGCGAGCCGCCTCGATGAACACACGAAGGTTCTCGCGCGCCGCTTTCTGGCCGACGAACTCGCTGAGCGACTTGGGCCGCAGCGCCGCGTCCGGATCTTCCGGCTGCCGCTCGGGCGAATGCAGGGGGACGGGTTCAGTCAAAATGTTCGGTACCCTCGCTGGTGATCGCTACCCAGCCGTGCTTGCGTTCTTCGTAAACGGAATATTCCGGCGGCGGAAATGAAGGATCGGCAAAGCGCCCGATCGGAATCGCCATCATGTCGGTAAAGGGCTGCGCGATATACCAAAGTTCCGACCCGCAGACCGGGCAGAAATGATGTTCGCTAGTTCGGCCGCTTTCGGCTTTCCGGGTGAACATCCGAGCCTTGCCGGACGTCGTCACCCTGTCCGCCGGAAACCGGGCCTGAGCGGCAAAGGACGATCCGCTGCGCTTCTGGCAATCTAGGCAATGGCATACGGAAATGCGGAACGGCTCACCATCGCAGGCCGCGGTAAGCTGACCACACATGCAAGTGGCGGTGCGGACGCTCATCCGGCTGCCTTTTTCAAAGCGACGCGGATCAATTCGCCCTCGCCAGCGCCCTCGCCCAATTCGCCCTGAGCTGCGGCGACTGCACGGGCAGCTACAGCCGGTTTGAAGCCGAGGTTTTCAAGCGCGCTCACCGCGTCGGCGTTGGCGCCGCCAGCAGGGGTTGGTGCCAGGGCGGCGCTTCCCATGCCGCCGCCGGGCAAGGCCCCTGCCTTGTCCTTGAGTTCGTTCACGATGCGGCCCGCCAGCTTGGGCCCAACCCCCTGGGCCCTTGCGACCATGGCAGCATCGCCATTGGCGCAGGCCTGCTGCACCTCGCCCGTGGAGAGTGCGGAAAGGATCGCCAGTGCGACCTTGCTGCCGACCCCCTGCACCTGCGTGAGAAGGCGAAACCAGTCCCGCTCTGCCGCCTCGGCAAAGCCGAGCAAGCGCATGTCGTTTTCCGACACCTGAAGATCGGTATAGACCGTGCACGCTTCGCCCACATTGCCGAGTGCGTTCAGGGTCCTGGCCGAGCAATGTACAAGATAGCCGACGCCGGAGACGTCGATCACCGCCCAGTCGACACCGGTTTCGTCCAGCAGGCCCTTCAGCTTAGCAATCATGTTTTGTTCCTGCCGAATCGCCACCAATTTGGCTAGCCCTGCCGCGCATTTGTACGCGGCATAGTGTCTGGCGATTGTTCAGATCCCTGCACGTGGAGCCGAGACATGGACCACGTGTTACACTGTACAAGGCGAAAAAACTCCGCTGGCGTGAAAGCCCTTTCGCGCGATGATACCGAAGGACGAATGGTGCGACGAGGAAGGCATGGCGGCATCATGCCAGGTTGACGGGATGTAGGAAAATCTTCGCTGCTCCACCGCTCGACAGCGGCCACACTTGCGCTAAGACAACCGCATGAGCTGGAACACCTTCGGACGCGTGCTGCGCTTCACCACCTGGGGCGAAAGCCACGGCCCCGCCATCGGAGCGGTGGTCGACGGGTGCCCCCCCGGCATCGCGCTGGCTGAAAGCGACATCCAGCCCTTCCTCGATGCGCGCAAACCCGGGCAGAACAAGTTCACGACCCAGCGTCAGGAACCCGATGCGGTCCGGATCCTGTCGGGCGTCTTCGACGGCCAGACGACGGGCACGCCGATCAGCCTGATGATCGAGAACACCGATCAGCGGTCGAAAGACTATTCGGAGATCGCCAACACCTATCGCCCGGGCCATGCCGATTATGCCTATGACGCGAAATACGGCTTTCGCGACTATCGCGGCGGCGGACGCAGCAGCGCGCGCGAAACCGCAATGCGCGTGGCGGCGGGCGCGGTGGCCCGCAAGGTCATCGGCGAAGTTTCGATCATTGCCTATGTCGCGGAGATCGGCGGTGACGCGATCGATCCGGCCAATTTCGATGCGCAGGAAATCCAGCGCAATCCCTTCTGGTGCCCGGATGCGCACGCGGCCAAGCGCTGGGAAGCGCTGGTCGACAATGCGCGCAAGGCCGGGTCATCGCTTGGCGCGGTAGTGGAATGCGTGGCAACGGGTGTCCCGGCAGGATGGGGCGCGCCGATCTATGCCAAGCTCGATGCCGATCTTGCTGCTGGCATGATGAGCATCAACGCCGTCAAGGGCGTGGAGATCGGCGACGGCTTTGCCGCTGCACGCCTGACCGGCGAACAGAATGCCGACCCAATGCGGCCCGGTAACGACGGGCCGCGGTTTGAAGCCAATCACGCCGGCGGCATTGCAGGAGGCATCTCCACCGGACAGCCCGTGACCTGCCGCGTAGCGTTCAAGCCAACCAGTTCGATTTTGACGCCCGTCGAGAGCGTGACGCGCGAGGGCGAGGCGACCGAAGTGCGAACCAAGGGCCGGCACGATCCCTGTGTGGGCATTCGGGGTACTCCAGTGGTGGAAGCCATGATGGCGCTGGTACTGGCGGATCACAAAATCCTGCATCGCGCGCAATGCGGGTGACCAACGTCTAAGCCATGAAGCGAGAGAGACGGTAAAAAGCGCGATAAAAGACCGCAGAAACCGCACGGTTGATTGCGCTAGACGCAACTGAATATCGGAAAGCTTGCGCTTTATGAAAGTTCCATCGGATTGATCGATTATTCCGATGCTCGCAATCGCAACATATCGCTTTTGTGCATCGCAACACACCCTATCTGTGGTTCGAGAGTTTCAACCCGAACACACGGAGAATCAGATACTATGGGTATTATCGGAAGCCAGATTAAACCGTTCACCGCCACCGCGTTCAAGGCCGGCGAAGACTTTTACGACGTCACCGACGAAGACGTGAAGGGCAAGTGGGCGGTATTCTTCTTCTATCCTGCCGACTTCACCTTCGTCTGCCCGACCGAACTCGAAAATCTTGGCGAGCAGTACAGCATGCTCCAGAAGATGGACGTCGAGGTCTATGCCGTCTCGACCGACACGCATTTCAGCCACAAGGCATGGCACGATACGTCGGAAAAGATCGGCAAGCTCAACTTCCCGTTCCTGGGCGACCAGAACCACGTTCTTGCCCGCAACTTCGACGTGCTGCGTGAAGGCGTGGGGCTTGCCGACCGTGCGACCTTCGTGGTCGATCCCGATGGCGTGATCCAGATCATGGAGCAGACCTGCGAAGGCGTTGGCCGTAATGCCAACGAACTGGCCCGCAAGATCAAGGCTGCCCAGTACGTCCGCGCCAACCCTGGCCAGGTCTGCCCGGCAGCATGGGAAGAAGGCAGCGACACGCTTGCTCCTTCGCTCGACCTCGTCGGCAAGATCTAAGCGTTAATTCGCCAGACAGATCGGAAGGCCTAGCGGCCTTCCGTACAAAAACCCGAGCCTGACTCGGGTCGCTGGAAGGCCCGGGGCATCCCCCTCCCCCCCCGCCCCGGGCCTTTTCACTCTCCCCAATTTTCAAATCCATTGTCCATCCGACACCCGGAGTCCGCCCATGCTCGATGCAACGATGACCCAGCAGCTCAAGACCTATCTGGCCAATTTGCGCGAGCCGGTCGAACTGGTCGCCTCGCTCGGCGAAGACGCCAAGAGCGTTCAGACGCGCGAACTGCTCGAGGAAATTGCGCAACTGCACGACCTCGTCAGCGCCAGCTTCGACGGGACTGATGCACGCAAGCCCAGTTTCGTGATCCGCCGCGCGAGTGATGCGGAAAAATGGGTGCGCTTTGCCGGTCTGCCAATGGGCCATGAATTCACCAGCCTGGTGCTTGCGCTGCTGTGGGCCGGTGGACATCCGCCGAAAGTCGATGCCGATCTGCTCGAACAGGTCCGCGGGCTGGAAGGCGATTTCAATTTCGAGATGTATTTCTCGCTCAGCTGCCACAACTGCCCGGATGTGGTGCAGGCCCTGACGCTGATGGCGCTGGAAAATCCGCGCATAACAGCGACGCTGATCGAAGGCGGCACGTTTCAGGACGAGGTCGACGAGCGCGAGGTGATGGCCGTGCCCGCCACGTTCCTGAATGGCGAGCCGTTTTACAACGGCAAGATGGAACTGGCCGAGATCCTCGCCAAGATCGACACCGGAAGCGAAGAGAAAGCGGCAGAAAAGCTTTCGGCCAAGGAGCCCTTCGAAGTTCTCGTCGTCGGCGGCGGCCCTGCGGGCGCGGCGACGGCTATCTACACCGCGCGCAAGGGCTTCAGCACGGGTATCGCGGCGGAACGGTTCGGCGGGCAGCTGCACGACACGCTCGGCATCGAAAACCTTCCGGGCACTCCCTACACCGAAGGCCCGAAGCTTGCGGGCGAATTGAAGCGACATGTCGGCGAATACGACATCGATCTGATGGATCTCGCCAAGGCGGTGAAGCTCGTTCCTGCGAAGGAAGAAGGCGGGCTGCACACGGTCGAATTCGGCAATGGTGCCAGCCTCAAGGCCCGCAGCCTGATCCTCGCGACCGGTGCGCGCTGGCGCAATCTGGGCGTTCCGGGCGAAGCGGAATACCGCAACAAAGGGGTTGCCTATTGCCCTCACTGCGACGGTCCGCTGTTCAAGGGCAAGCGTATCGCGGTTGTCGGCGGCGGTAACTCCGGCGTTGAAGCGGCGATCGACCTGGCGAAGATCGTCGGCCACGTCACGCTGATCGAATATGACGAGAAGCTGCGTGCCGACGAAGTGCTGCAGAAAAAGCTTCGCAGCATGAGCAATGTCGATATCGTCACCAGCGGACAGACCACGGAAATCACTGGCAAGGACGGCAAGGTAAACGGCCTTGTCCTGAAGGACCGGAAGAGCGGCGAAGAACGCCGGGTCGAGCTGGAAGGCGTGTTCATCCAGATCGGACTGGTCCCGAACACCGAATGGCTGAAGGATTCCGGCCTCGAGCTGACCAAATTCGGCGAGATCGCAACGGACGAGGAAGGGCGCACCAGCCTGCCGGGCGTATTCGGCGCCGGCGATGTGACCGATGTGCCTTACAAGCAGATTGTCGTCGCCATGGGCGAAGGGTCGAAAGCGGGCCTGTCGGCGTTCGACTATCTCATCCGCACCGAACCGGTCGAGGATATCGCGCAAGCCGCGTGACCCGTCATCCAACGGCCATGAAAGCGTCGCCAATCCATGTGGATGGCGGCGCTTTTCGCATGTGGAGCACTACTGGCCGCTTCATCGCTTAAGGCTATCAATTCGACGCATTTAATCGATTGGACGCATTAGCACCGAGGGCGCATCCTTTCTCCACAATATCACCCTGAGTCTTGTAGAGTGGAGAGACGAACGATGGATGCGAAGACAGGCGAAATGAGCGGTTGCCCGATGCATGGCGACGGCGGGATGCGGGCGCTTCTGGGACGTACCAACAAGGATTGGTGGCCCGAGATGCTGGCAACCGAAATCCTCAACCCCAATGGTCCGTCGAACCCGATGGGCGACGACTTCGATTATGCCGAGGCCTTCAATGCGCTCGATTACAAGGCGCTGAAAGAGGATCTCCACGCGCTGATGACCGACAGCCAGCCATGGTGGCCGGCAGATTACGGCCATTACGGTCCGTTCTTCATTCGCATGGCATGGCATGCGGCAGGCACTTATCGCACCGCCGACGGCCGCGGCGGCGCCAATAGCGGGCAGCAGCGCTTCGCCCCGCTGGACAGCTGGCCGGATAACGGCAATCTCGACAAGGCGCGCCGCCTGTTGTGGCCGGTAAAGCAGAAGTACGGCCAGCACATCAGCTGGGCCGACCTGTTCATCCTGGCAGGCAATGTCGCGATCGAAAGCATGGGCGGACCGATCTTCGGCTTTGGCGGTGGCCGTGCCGACGTGTTCGAACCGGAACGCGACATCTACTGGGGAAGCGAAGACAAATGGGTCAACGAAGGCGTGCAGACACGCATTGCCCCTGAACACGGTTTCGAACAGATCGAAGGGCCGCTCGCCGCGATCCAGATGGGTCTCATCTACGTCAATCCCGAAGGCCCGGGCGGCAACCCGCATGACGATGAAGGCGCTGCGCGCGACCTTCGCGAAACCTTCAAACGCATGGCCATGAACGACGAGGAAATCGTCGCCCTGACCGCCGGAGGACACACATTCGGCAAGGCCCACGGCAATGGCGATGCATCGACGCTGGGCGCGGCACCTGCGGGCGGAGATCTTGCAGCGCAAGGCTTCGGCTGGGTTTCGGGCGAGGAGCACGGCGGCATCGGCGAGCATACCGTGACCAGCGGTATCGAGGGCGCCTGGACGAACACTCCCGACAGGTGGAGCGAGAATTACTTCCGCCTGCTGCTCGATTACGATTACGAGCTCGTGCAATCGCCTGCCGGCGCGAACCAGTGGCAGCCGATCGACCAGAAGGAAGAGGACATGGCCCCCGCGGCCTGGGATTCTTCCAAGAAGGTCCCCACCATGATGACCACTGCCGACATGCAGATGAAGCGCGATCCGGGCTTCCGCAAGATCAGCGAGAAGTTCCGCAACGATCACGAAGCATTCCGGGATGCCTTTGCCCGCGCGTGGTTCAAGCTGACCCACCGCGATATGGGCCCCAAGATCCGCTATCTCGGCCCGGAAGTGCCGCAGGAAGACCTGATCTGGCAGGATCCCGTGCCCGAGGGCACCATGCCATCGGACAGCCTCATCTCCGAAGTGAAGGCCAAGATCGCCGATAGCGGCCTGACCGTGAGCCAGTTGATCAAGACGGCCTGGGCGTCTGCAAGCACATACCGCAAGTCCGATCATCGCGGCGGCGCCAATGGCGCGCGGATTGCTCTCAGCCCGCAGAAGGACTGGGACGTGAACGAGCCTGCGAACCTGCAAAAGGTTCTCAGCACGCTCGATAGACTGCGCGGCGACATGAGCCTTGCCGATGCGATCGTTCTGGGCGGTGTGGTTGCGCTGGAAAAGGCTGGCGCCACGGATGTGCCTTTCACCGGCGGGCGCGGCGATGCAACGCAGGAACAGACCGACGTCGAAAGCTTCGACTGGATGGAGCCGGAAGCCGATGCCTTCCGCAATTACCGTCCGAAGAAGATGGGCGTGAAGACCGAGGAAATGATGCTCGATCGCGCCAGCCTGCTGGGTCTTTCAGTACCTGAAATGACGGTATTGATCGGCGGCCTTCGCGTACTTGGTGCCAACCACGGCGAACGCGGCCATGGGCACCTCACCGAACGTTCCGGTCAACTTACCAACGACTTCTTCGTCCATCTCTACGACATGACGAATGTCTGGAAATCGACTGACGACAGCGACGAGGAATATGTCGCAACCGACCGGGCTGAAGGCCGCGAAAAGTGGCACGCGACCCGTGCCGATCTGGTCTTCGGTTCGAACGCCGAACTCCGTGCGGTGGGCGAAGTATATGCCCAGAAAGGCGGCGAAGAGAAATTCGAGAAGGATTTCGTCAAAGCCTGGACCAAGGTGATGGACGCCGACCGTTTTGACATTTCCTACCGGAAATATCATAGTTAATTCCTAGACGGCCTGATTGGTCGACCACCGAGGAGCCCCCGACACCGCGTCGGGGGCTTTTCTGTTCCAGAACCTACCCGCAAGCCGATCCGACCCGGGTCAGCGTTCGCGTTTGAGGACGATATAAAGGGCGCCGTCACCGCCATGGCGCTGATGCGCGCGCCGGACTGCCGCGATCGCGGAATGGTGACTGGAGGCGGCCAGCCAGTCCAAGACCTTGGCACGAATTGCGCCGCGCTTCGCCCCTCTATCGGCAGCTTCGACAGGGCGCGGCTTGCCCGTCACCAGGAGAATGGTTCGTGCACCGATCGCGCGTGCCTGTGCGACGCCGCTCATCAGGCGGTCGTATGCTGCATCGAGATTGTGGCCATGAAGATCAAGCGTGACCTCCGGCTGCAACTGGCCTGCCTTGAGCCGGCGATCCCAATGCGAGTCCAGCCCTCGATCCTGCACGGGCACGGCCTTGGGAGGTGATGGCTTCGCGACACGCGTCACGCGCGCTGGCGCGGCGATTTTCGCTGGTGAAGAGCGGACCGGCGGGGTGGGCCGATGACCGGGTTTCGGCTGGATAGGCTTGAGCGGGTGCAAGCGCTTCACCGTTGCGGCGAGCTTGTCCCATGCCTCGACTTCATCGGCAGACAGGCCCCGCGGCGCGTTCACCTGCCCGTTTCATGACGCTGGACGGTGCCCTTGGGGACGAGAATGAGAGCCGACCCGCGCGAACTCATGCCTCCAGCGATCCGGCGTGCATCCTCACCATTGCCCCAGAAGGTGTCGAACCGATTGGCCCCCTTGATTGCCCCGCCAGTATCCTGCGCGATCCACAGGCCATCTGCCACATCATGTTCGAGATCCAGATAGACAGGCGCACCGTAGGGTACATAATTGGGATCGACCGCGACCGAGGATTCCCGGCGAACCGGTACACCGAGCGACCCGAGCGGACCGTCGGTGTCCAGGGGGCGGAAGAAAATCCAGCTCTTGTTGAGGCGCATCACTTCCTGTCCCTGGACGGGATTATCGCGAATATACGCCATGATGCCCTGCATCGAAGTGGCGTAGGGGGTGCCGGGACCGATCATTCCGCGTTCCCGCATGACGCTCCCGATCCCGACATATTCACGCCCGTTCTGCCCGGCATAACCGATCCGCATCAGCGAATTGTCTGGTAGCCGGAGCAAGCCGGACCCCTGAATCTGCAGGAAGAAGAATTCCACCGGATCCGCCGCCCAGGCGATCTCCAGTCCGCGATTGGCGAGCGCCCCCTGTTCGATCTCCGCCCGCTCGTAAAACATTACGAATTTGCCGCTCGCGTCACGGCGCCCGAGCGGAGGACGGCCCGTGCGTTCACTCTGGGCCATGTCGTCCGGCCAGTCGCGCACGAGTTCGGGAGGCATTGCATAAACGGGAACGTCGTAACCCGGTGCGCGCGTGCGGCTGCCACGGATTTCCGGCTCGAAGTAGCCAGTAGCGAAGGCCGCTCCATCGCCGACCCGCGCCGTTTCGAAATAGCTCGTGAAAAAGCGCCGCGCGTCTGAGACGGGCCAGGAAGTCACGGCCTGACATGCTGGGCGCCAATCATCGGTACGGGTCAGCCCGCTCTGATCTTCGCGCTTCAGGATGACAGGACAGGATTCGCGAAATGATGCAAGCGCCGTGGTGGCATCATTGGCGCCGATCCCGAGCGAGCCGATTTCCGGCCCACGCGAAAGCCGCGCCAACGAGGCGCTCGGCACGGTCGTGGTGGGGGGAGGAACGGGAACCGTGCTTTGTGGAGGGCGGGCATCGGGCACGACCCGGCCACATGCGGCAAGAGCGATCGTTGCCGCAACCACGAGCAGATAACGCATATTCCCTCCCGGAATGCGAAAGGCGTCAGCCTTCGTCGGTTTCGTCGAGTATCCAGTTGGGATCGGAAGAACCGACATTACGGGTGAATGTCCACACGTCGCGGCTTTCGATCGCATCGTCGAGCGATCCGGCAATGACATTGCCTTCCGCATCGCGAGTGACCGCTGCGATATCGGCAACGAATAGCACGGCGATGCGCGCGGTCCGTCCATCGAGTTCTGCCGAACGAACGGTCGCATCCTCGATCCGGATCAAACGGTTTTCAAGCGTTTCGCCCGCTTTGTCGCGTGCGTCGATCGCCCCTGCAAAGCTCTGATACACATCGTCATCGGCCAATTCGCGCAGCGTTTCCCGGTCGCCTTTCCAGAAAGCTTCGAGAACCATGGCATACGCGCCCTTGGCCCCTTCGAGGAAGCCAAGCAGATCGAAGCTCTGGTCCGCCGCAGCGATGGCGCGAATGCCGGTTTCGTTGGCGGGCGCGCGATCGTCACCCGAACGCAGGACCACCGGCTGCCGTACAGCCTGCGGTGCATTGTCCGACTGCGGCGGTGTCTCACTACGTTCGAAACGGCGCGGCACGATTTCTTCCTCGTGCTCCGAACGACGCCCGAGCACAGAATAGAGGCGCAGTCCCAGAAAGGCTGCGATCATGGCAAGGATGACGATCTCGGTGATCACTTAAATAACCTGCTTCCCGACTTGATTTGCAGAGGGGCAATCCGCCCCGACAGTCCAATCTGCGTCCTGCCCTAGATAGGGAAGAATTACAAACCGACAATGTTCCTGCGATGAACGATGTCGATGACGGGGGCGGGATGCACGGCGCATTGATACGCGTGCCCGACAGTGCTAGGCGCGCGCCGCACTGGTCCCGCGCTTCATCAATAACGCGCAGGTCCATCGAATTCGGAAATTTGGAAAGCGACTGCACATGGCCGACGAAGGCGACGTTCTCACCGACATCAACCCCGATCCCGCAGCCGGAGCCAATGGCGCCGACAATCTGCCGAGCGCCGGTGTGATTTCGCAGTACATCAAGGATCTCTCGGTCGAGAATCCCAACGCACCGCAGTGCTTCCAGTGGAACGAGCAGCCGCAGCTCGACGTGCAGGTCAATATCGCTTCCGAGAAGGTGTCGGACGAAGTGCATGAAGTGACCCTGAAGGTCACCTGCGCCGCCAAGACCAGCCAGGGCAGCCTTTATCTCATCGATCTGGACTATTGCGGCCTGATGGGCATGCGCAACCTGCCCGACGAGCACGCACACGCGTTTCTGTTCGCCGAAGCGCCGCGCATTCTATTCCCCTTCGCGCGCCGCGTAATCGCCGATGCCAGCCGCGATGCAGGCTTCCCTCCGCTGATGCTCGACCCGATGGATTTCGGCGCTCTCTACCAGCAACAGCTGGCGGCCCGCGCTCAGGAACGGCAGCAAGGCGAGGGTTCGCCCCCCGCTGGCGAAGCCTGAGTTAACGACATGCAGCAAAGGCTCTGACAGATGAGCCTGGTCAAGAATGTCGGCACCATCGGCGGACTGACTGCAGTCAGCCGCGTGTTCGGCTTCGTTCGCGACATGCTGCTGGCCCGCGTCCTCGGCGCGGGTCTGGCGGCCGACGCCTGGCAATTGGCCTTTACCCTGCCGAACACGTTTCGCCGCCTGTTCGCAGAAGGCGCATTCAGCGTTGCCTTCGTGCCGATGTACACGCGGAGGCTGCATGCCGAGGAAGATGGCGGCGACGAAGCCGCCGACCGGTTTGCCAGCGATGTACTCTCGGTATTCGTATGGGTCCTGCTGGGTTTTTCGGCGCTGTGCATGATCGCCATGCCAGGGATCGTCTGGCTCCTAGCGCGCGAGTACCAGGATGTCCCGGGCAAGTTCGAATTGTCGGTCATGCTCAGCCGGGTGACTTTCCCCTATCTCGCACTGGTAAGCCTGGTGGCCATGCTGTCGGGCGTGCTCAACGCCCGCTCGAAGTTTGCTCCAGGCGCAGTGGTGCCGGTGCTGCTCAACATCGTAATGATCGGCGGCATCCTGACCGGATGGTATTTGCGCGGAAATAGCGCAGACGACCTGCCCGTGGCCTGGGCGCTGGCGATATCGCTGGCGCTCGCTGGCGTGGCTCAATTGATCTACATGTGGTGGGCAACCCGGCGCTCCGGCGTGAAGCTGCAGATCAAGATGCCGAAGATCACGCCCGACGTAAAACGCTTGATGATGCTGATGCTACCGGCAACCTTCGGAGCCGGAATTTACCAGATCAGCCAGCTGGTCGACACCTTCTTTGCCACCAGTCTGCCGCAAGGATCGCTCACGCTGTTGAAGCTGGCCGACCGCCTGAACCAGATGCCGCTCGGCATCTTCGGGATTGCACTGGGCACCGCGATCCTGCCCATGCTGGCGCGCCATATCCAGTCGGACAACCACCGCGAAGCGCAGCGCCTGCAGGGCAATGCGGTCGAGATAGCCATGCTGCTTTGCCTGCCGTGTGCCGTGGCACTTTCGATCTGCGCAGAAGCATTCACCGCCGGTATATTCCAAGGTGGACGCATGGCGCCCGAAGACACCGCGATCATGGGCAATATCGTAATTGCGCTGGTTTGCGGCCTGCCCGCCTATGTGCTTGTGAAAGTGTTCCAGCCGGCATTTTTCAGCCGTGAAGATACTCGCACTCCGGTGTTCGTTGCGGCCGGTGCACTGGCGATCAACATCGCGCTGAATTTCTATGTCGTGCCTCGTTATGGCATCGTGGGCCTGGCGGCAGCGACAGCGATCACCGCGACGCTCAATGTGCTGACGCTTTACGCCATTCTCCAAATCCGCGGCTGGTTTCATGTGACCGGCAAGCTGGCCGGAAGGATCGTGCGCCAGATAATCGCAACGGCAGTGATGGGCGCTCTGCTGTGGTGGATGACACCGGCGTTGGAATCATACTGGCGGGGCGGCGCATTCGACCGTATCTGGTCGCTTGCAGCGCTCGTTATTGCCGGTGCGGCCGTATTCTTCGCCACGGCCTATGTGGTTGGCGCCCTCGACAAGGACCTTATTGCGCAGCTACGGCGCAAACGCGCGGTGCCGGCGAGCGACGGACCGCCAAATCTTTCGGAATAAGTGAGTAAACATGCGCGTAGTGTCCGGCATTCAGCCCACCGGCAATCTTCACCTCGGTAATTATCTCGGTGCGATCCGAAACTGGGTGCGCATGCAGGATGAGATGGCCGAGGGGCAGGAATGCCTGTTCTTCCTTGCCGATCTCCATGCGATTTCCATGCCGCACGATCCGGCCGAACTAAAGCGGGCGACGCTGGAAATGACCGCGGCGCTGGTGGCCTGCGGAATAGATGCGCAGAAAAGCGTGCTGTTCAATCAGGCACAGGTTCCCCACCACGCAGAGCTGCAATGGCTGCTGAACGGCACGGCGCGGATGGGCTGGCTGAACCGCATGACGCAGTTCAAGGACAAGAGCGGCAAAAACCGCGAGGGCGCCAGCGTGGGCCTGTTTACCTACCCGGTTCTTCAGGCTGCCGACGTGCTGCTGTATCAGACCACGCATGTGCCAGTGGGTGAAGACCAGAAGCAGCATTTAGAGCTTGCCCGCGATATCGCTCAGAAGTTCAACAACGACTTCGCATCCGATGACGCTCCCGTCTTCACCCTGCCCGAACCGATCAGCCCGCCGCAGGCGGCGCGCATCATGAGCCTGCGCGACGGATCGAAGAAAATGAGCAAATCGGATCCGTCCGAAATGAGCCGCATCGAACTGGTAGATGATGCCGACACGGTAATGAAGAAGGTCAAGAAGGCGAAGACCGACCCCGAACCTCTCCCCAGCGAGAGTGCCGGACTTGTAGGCCGACCCGAAGCCCTGAACCTCGTCACCATCTACGCCGCCGTTTCCGATATCACCGTAGATGACGTGCTGCGCGAATATGGCGGCGAAGGGTTCGGCAAATTCAAGCCGGCATTGGCCGAATTGCTCGCCGAAACGCTTCGACCGATATCGTCGCGTTTCAATGAATTGCTGACCGATCGCGAAGCACTCGACGCAATCCTTGCCCGCGGTGCTTCGCGGGCGCGCGAACTCGGCCGACCTACTCTCGACGCCACCTACGCGGCGCTCGGGTTTGTCAGATAACCCTTTCCGAACTTGCAACAAATGTGAATCTAGATATTCAATCCGGGTTCATCCCCGTTCGTCTAAAAAAGCGCACAGTAACTGGCAGTATGCCTCAGGGGGGCGGTAGGCTGCATGATTCGGTGTAAGCATGATATGCACGCCGATGTTCGAAAAAGGACTGAGCATGACCGACCGCAAAAAAGGTTGGGGGCGCAAACTTAAGCTCGCCTCCGTACCGATAGTACTAGCTAGCCTCGCTGCCTGCGCGACACCTTTCAACGCTGATGTGTCGCGTTTCCAGACGCAGCTTCCGGCCCCGCAGGGCGAAAGCTATTTCGTCGTCGCAGACGATCCGGCCCTGGCTGGTGGGCTCGAATTCGCGCAATATGCCGATCTCGTGGAAGCACAAATGTCGCGCGTCGGCTATGCGCAGGCTGCCTCGGCTGAAAACGCATCGCTGCTGGTCCGTTTCGATTACGGCGTCAGCACTGGGCGCGAACGGGTACGGACCACCGGTTTCCGCGATCCTTTCTACGATCCGTGGTTCGGATCGCGCTGGGGACGGTCGCGCTTCGGCTATGGACGCCCTTTCTACGGGAGTCGCTGGGGCTTCGGTTTCTACGATCCCTGGTTCGGCGGTCCGGACGTTCGCAGCTACACGGTGTATACCAGTGGGATCGACATGAAAATCGATCGCGCGGCAACCGGAGAGCGACTGTTCGAAGGCAAGGCACAGGCCATTTCCACCTCGAACCGTCTGCAATATCTGGTGCCCAATCTCGTCGAGGCGATGTTTACCGATTTCCCTGGTAATTCGGGTGAAACGCTTCGCATTTCGATCGCACCGGAAAAAACCACGGTACGCCGCGTCGATTAATCGCGCGCTTCCGAGCGGTATGATGTTTAAGGGCGGCTCCGGATCGGGCCGCCCTTTTTCTTGTTCGGCCAAATCCAAGCCAGATTAAGACCAGTCCCTGCTGATGGGCTGACTTTGCATCGCGCCCTTAGCTGTCCTTGCCGGAGACGCCGGTAGAGCCGAAACCGCCCTTGCCGCGTCCGGTATCCGCTGAAAACTCGGAGACGACATCGAATGCCGGTCGCAGGATCGGCACGAAGACCAGCTGCGCGATCCGGTCTCCCGGGTTGATCGTCAAGCTGTCACTTCCCGGCGGGTTTCGGAGCCACGCGCTGATGAAAATTTCGTTTGTATAATCGGCATCGATCGTGCCCACCGATTGCCCGAGGATCAGGCCTTTCTTATGGCCCAGCCCCGATCGAGCGAGCAAAAATCCGACCATGTGAGGGTCGTTCATCAACAGCGCGATACCGGATCGCACCAGAACGGCCGGCGCCTGCGGCTCAAGAACCAGTGGTTCGTCCAAGCAAGCATAGAGATCGATGCCAGCGGACAATTCCGTCTGATAACGGGGCAGCCCCCAGTCATGCAGTCGCTCATCGAGTATTTTAAGTTCGATTTTATTTGTGGGCAAACGATGGGTCCTTCTTGGTTAAGACGTAATAATTGAAAATGTGGCTGGTGGAAATCAGATGACTGCTCAACCGTCAGACCTAGCGCTAGCGCAAACGTTACGAGCTCGTAAAAACATTTACACGGTGCGCCCAAAAATTATTAAACATGTTCTTGTAAGCCCTTCGATGGTTGCTAATTGGCTCGAAAGCAATCAACCCCGCAAGCTTATCCAGACGATCGGTCAGCTGTTCTCGCCGATTGTCACTGCGACCGTGGTCGCGAATAACGTGAATAATTAAGGGATAATTAGGGACCAAAGGGAGGCTTGCGCATCGAATTCGCCGAACATGCATTGGTGGCGCTCGCGATACAAATCATCGTCGGGCTCTGGACCCGGAACTGGTGGGCGGGAGCGTTGCTCGCTTGTGGATATTTCATTGGGCGGGAATTGGCGCAGGCGGAATATCGGTGGATCGAGCAATTCGGACATGGCCTCCGAGCCAACGCTCCTTGGTGGGCAGCTTTCGATCTCAAGGTTTGGACTAAAGCCGACCAGTTCGCCGATATTATAGGCCCAATTATTGCAACGTCTGCGCTGACCTGGGTGATGCTAAGGCGTAAAAGACGCCCGCGAACCTAGTCGGTTCATTTAGTCGGTAGGACTATCGTCCATTGGTCTACGCCTGCCCACATCCTGCCACGGCTGTCCGATGGTCTTTTCGAAGCGGTCGCGGAAGGACCAGAGCCAACCTACGCGCTTCTCGGCGATTCCGGGAATGCTCAGGGGATCCCCGCCCAGCCAAGGCAAGAACGGATTGCGTCGCGCATAAGACCAAATCTCGACCCGCTCCCCTGTCTTCTCTGCTGCGCCGCGAGCGTGGAAACCGCCGGTATCTGCTACGACGAGCGTGTTCTCCGGCAGTGCCAGAGCCTCTGCCGGGGGCAATCCCATTTGCGACAGGCCCGACGCATCGACGCGTGGCGAACCGCGGGCAGACAAGCGATCAATTGACCGAGGATCAACGAGGCTCCTTTCGTGCTCCCACTCCATGCGTTTCGGCGTAAAGCGGTGCGAACCACGGACATAGGTAAAGGGTCCGTCTTCTTTCGCGACCGGATTGAGGAACAGCCATGCCTTCATGGACGCGTGAAAGCTGTCGGCATGGAGGACCTGCTGCGGATCGGTGCCCCCGCCGACTAGGTTGGAAACGATCGTCTGAACGTAATGGAGCGGCGTAATGCGAAAGCTCGCCACGTAGTGGAAGAGGGCGTTGATATCTTTTCGTGCCAAGAACCGCCTTAGGTCCGGAGCCGCCTGGAGCATTTCGGTATCGATTGCGATGCGACGCGTGATGGCATCGCCCTGGCGCATCTCCCGGGCGGGCCATTCGGAGTGCAGGATGGCCTCGCGGAGCTTTCTGAATTCCGCCGCTGGAACCACGTTTTCGATTACGACGAACCCGTCACGATCGAATGCTTCGCGCCAGTCGGCACGCACATGTTTTGCAAGACGGCGCCTGCGCCACCCGCACATCGTATCCGCAATGCGTACGCGAGCGCGGTGAAGGCCCAACTGATTGAGGCGCTGCGACCCGATCAGGGGATGGTCGAGAAAGCTCTTCGCCGAGGTCCCCAATTGAAGAACGTGGATCGGCGCCAGCGCGATGGCCTTGGCTTTGTTGATCAAACTCATGCGGGGAAAGCCCTTACACCTCGGCCCGCAGCGCATCTTTGGCGATCTCGTCGATGGCCATGAGTTGGGACACGAGGGATTCGAACCTCTCAAGCGGCAGCGCATTCGGGCCGTCCGAGAGCGCCGAAGCCGGATCAGGGTGCGTCTCCATGAATACACCGGAGACGCCGGCCGCAACGGCAGCGCGGGCCAGGAGGGGCACATACTGGCTTTGCCCCCCCGAGCGAGAACCCAGCCCACCGGGCTGTTGAACCGAATGGGTCGCATCGAATATCACCGGGCAGCCTGTTTCCGCCATGATCGAGAGGCCGCGCATGTCAGATACAAGCGTGTTGTATCCGAACGACGTGCCTCTGTCGCAAAGCATGAAATTGTCGGTTTCCTTCCCCGCTGCAGCCGCCGCCTTGCGGGCTTTTGTTACGACATTCTGCATGTCGCCTGGCGCCATGAACTGTGCCTTCTTGATGTTGACCGGCTTTCCGCTGGCGGCAACGGCGCCGATGAAGTCGGTCTGTCTAGCGAGAAAGGCAGGAGTCTGGAGAACATCAACGACTTCGGCCACGGGTTCGGCCTGATTCGCTTCATGTACATCGGTGAGGACCGGCAGCCCGGTTTCGGCACGAACTTTTTCGAGAATGCGAAGCCCCTCGTCCAAGCCAGGCCCGCGAAACGAGGCGCCCGACGTACGGTTGGCCTTGTCGAAGGAACTTTTAAAAATCAGCTGCACATCAAGGCGCCGGGCAATGGCGGACAAGGTATCCGCGACATGAAGAGAATGTTGTTCGCTTTCGATCACGCACGGCCCGGCAATCACGAATAGCGGGGTTTCTGCCGTTATCTTGCGACCACACAGTATCATTTGTTCAAATCCATTCTCATCGACCGCTCTTTGAGGTGTTTTTACAACGCCCTACCGTAAATCTTGTAGAGTCCGCCCCAAAAATACATGCTGCTAGAAGTGACCGCTTGACATCACCAGCACCAAGAGGTGAACGAGCCGTTACGGGCGCCAAAGCGGTTTCAAGATACGCGCCCCCTACATCGTTTTCCAGAGTTGCGCAGAAATTCCTTTCTATGATCAACGATACAATAGCCTCCGACCACATGGTCTCCGCCCTCAAAACGCTCGAGATCGAAATCGGTGGCCTGGAAGATCTGAAAAGTGCTTTCGAGCAGACCGGCCTTGGGGATGCTTTCGAACAGGCAGTGAACGCTTTCGCATCTGCGAAGGGCAGGATCATTGTCACCGGGATCGGGAAAAGCGGCCACATCGCCCGCAAGATCGCGGCAACTTTCTGTTCGACCGGCACCTCGGCACTTTACCTGCATCCGGGAGAAGCCAGCCACGGCGATCTCGGCGCGATTTCGCGCGATGATGTAGTCTTCGCGATTACATGGTCGGGCACGACACGCGAACTCGGCGACATCGTCAATTATTGCAGCATGTATCGACTGCCACTGATCGTGGCGACCGCGAACGGTTCGAGCTGGGTCGGTGAAGCGGCCGATATCTGTCTGACCCTACCCGTCGTGCGGGAAGCGTGTCCGAACGAGCTTGCACCGACATCATCGACGACCATGCAACTGGTTCTTGGCGATGCGCTTGCTGTCGCCCTGATCGAGGCTCGTGGTTTTTCGTCCCACAGTTTCGGTCTGTTTCATCCCGGCGGTCGCCTGGGTGCGCAGTTGACGACGCTCGATAAGGTCATGGGTACGGACGAGGCTTTGCCGCGAGTCAGCCTCGATGCCACTCTGCGCAGTGCAACGATCGAGATGAGCCGCAAACGCTATGGCTGCACCGCCGTGATCGATGCCGACGAGAAGCTTGTGGGCGCATTTACCGATGGCGATTTGCGCCGCTGTATCGCAATTCACGATCTCGACGATCCGATCGGGAGCCATATGTCACCGCGTCCGGTCACCGCCGAGCCGTCCATGCCGGCAGCACAGGCTCTGACCTTGATGAACGATAACGCCGTTTCGGTCCTGTTCGTAACGGACAGCGAAAAGCTGGTCGGCATCGTCCACATGCACGATCTGGTTCGACTGGGCATCGGTTGAATTTTCCGTCAGCCGGAGCCGCGGTGCTGGCTGAAAGGATGAGGATGGAAAGCCGCGATCTCATAGTCATACCGGCGCGGTACGGATCAACCCGGCTGCCCGGAAAGCCGTTGTTGGCATTGGCCGGGCGCACTCTGCTAGAGCGAGTGATTGCCAATGCCCGCGAAGCCGCCGACCTTTGCGGCAATTGCGATTTTGTCGTGGCGACCGACGATGAACGAATTGCAGAACACGCCAATGCGCTGGACGCGAGATCCGTCCTGACCGATGCGGCGCTGGATTCCGGAACGGCCCGGGCACACGCCGCGGCGCTGAAATCGGGTAAGCCGGAGCGCGTGATTTGCCTGCAGGGTGATGCTCCTTTCATTGCGCCGCAGACTATTGCATCGTTGATACAAATATTACGCGAAGGCAACGCGTCGGTTGCGACGCCGGTATATCAACTGGACTGGGCGAGGCTCGATCGGCTGAGGGCACATAAGCAGACCGCTCCCTTCAGCGGTACTACCTGTGTGAGGGATTCAGAGGGTCATGCTCTCTGGTTTTCCAAATCCATTCTGCCAGCAATGCGCAACGAGGCCGATCTGCGCAAAATGGATACATCGCCCGTCTGGCAGCACATGGGTCTATATGCGTACACGATTGAGGCGCTGGACTGGTTTGTCGGAAATTCGCCCGGAACTTACGAGATCCTGGAAGGGCTCGAACAATTGCGATTTCTCGAACATGGTTGGAAAATTGCGACTGTGCCCGTTGCACCGCCCGAGCACGCGCTGTCGGGTATCGACACTGCAGCGGACCTTGCCCTCGCGGAAGAAGCGATTGCAAAACTGGGCGACCCTTTCCCCGCGTAAGCGGGATGGTTGCGGCACCGGCGGCAAGCGCTAGAAGCCAGCACCATGTTCGTCATCGTTCGCCACGGCAACACATTTGAAACCGGCGATCAGCCGCGCAGGATCGGGGCCCGTACCGATCTGCCCCTAACGGGGCAGGGCATTGAGCAGGCCCGGGCGCTCGGCAGTCATTTCGCCAACATGGGATGGCAGTTTTCGCGCGTACTCGTTTCTCCGCTCAAGCGGACCCGGCAGACGGCTGGCGAAATCCTCTCGACGCAGGCGAATGCGCCCGAGCAAGAGTCAGCCGAATTCCTGCGTGAAATCGATCATGGTCCGGACGAGGACCAGCCCGAAGAGGTAGTCCTTGCCAGAATTGGAGAGGACGCACTCAGAGCATGGGAAACTGGCGCGGTGCCGCCCACGGGATGGAGCGTTGATCGCGAAGGGCGAATTGCCGCCTGGCGCGACCTTTTCGAAGACGCCGATCCCGGCGAGGCGACATTGCTCGTGACCAGCAATGGTGCGGCGCGGTTTGCATTGATGGCGGCGCAAGGTCTTAGCGATGCAGCCAGCACACTACCTTCCCTCAAACTTCCGACGGGCGGCTATGGCGTCATTGGCTGCAGCGATTTGGGGCAATTACAGCTCGTAGCCTGGGGAGTGCGCCCATGACGCCCCTTCCCACCCCTGCCGCGTCCAGATTGCTGCGTGCCCCCCCCTTCCCCGGCCTGGCGAATGCCATGCACATGTTTTCACCACCGCCCGAGGTGGATGCTCCGACCGGCGACACGCGGACGGCCTTGTTCAGATCCGTCAGCAACGCGCGTGTCGGGGGATCTTACTGGAGCGAGCCAATCGCTCCACTTGCTATCGACATGGCCATCAGGCCTCGTTCCGCGTCCGAGGCAGCGGAACTGCGCGCGCGTTTCGGGGCAGAGAAGACGATCTGCATCGGACACCCGCATGCATCCCCGCTGAGAAGCGTCGCGCTCGATTACGGCGCAGATATCGATCCCTGGGCTGTCCTGTCGCAGACGGGGAAATTGGTTGCTCATGGTGATGATGAATGGGTCGCACTGGCCACCATCGCCGGTATTCACGTTCAAGTTTTATCGCCAGGCCGTTATGGCGAGCCGGGCGACGATGGGGAGACACTGGAGTATAGGGCTGCGATGGCATTGGCCGAGCCAATGCGCGATCCGTTTTCAGATGGCTGGCTCGAACCGGCAAAGGCTATCGAACTGCTGGCAGACTGGCGCAGAGTGATCGATGCCAATCGCGGCACCGCGGGGCAGACCATAGTCGCGGCATGCGGGATCAGCTGGTGGAAGCGCGAAGAAATCCGCCGGTTCCTTTGGGTACCGGGCGAACCTTTGAAAATTGCGCGCACTTCAGCGGGCGCCCTGGCCGCTGCCGAGGCGCGTGGTGGTGCATTGGCTGTGTGGCCATCGCGCATCTCAAAATCCCTCCTCGCAAATGCAGAAAAGCGAGGGGTACCGATCGTGCGCGTCGAGGATGGCTTCGTGCGATCGGTTGGCCTTGGCAGCAATCTGGTGCCTCCATCATCCGTGATTGTGGACCGGCGTGGTATCCATTTCGACCCCGGCCATCCGAGCGATCTCGAGACGATTTTGCAGAATGAGGAATTCTCGCACGACCTGATCGAGCGTGCGCGCCTGCTGCGGAAGACGATCGTGGACACGGGCATCAGCAAATATGCGCGAGCAGCGAAGCGAATGGCCGCGCAGGTCATCGGGACGCGCGAAGGAAGGATCGTTCTGGTACCCGGACAGGTGGAAGACGACATGTCGGTGCTGGCCGGCGGCGGCGGGCTGACATCCAACCTCGAACTGCTGCGCCGCGTCCGCACCGAAGAACCCGAAGCACAGATCTGGTGGCGCCCTCATCCCGATGTCGATGCAGGCCACCGCAATGGCCAGGTCGTGGATGCAGATGCCCTGCGATATGCCGACCGCATCGTGCGTGAAGAAGCGATGGTTGACCTACTCGATGCGGTAGATGCGGTTCATGTACTTACCTCGCTTTCCGGTTTCGAAGCGCTGCTGCGTGGCAGGGAAGTCATCTGCCATGGCATCCCGTTTTACGCGGGTTGGGGGCTCACACGTGATATGGCGACCACGCCGCCGCGCAGGTCGCGCAAGCTCTCCCTAGACGAGCTCGTTGCTGGTGTGCTGTTGCTCTATCCCCGTTATCTGGACCCGGTGACAGGCATACCGTGCCCGCCCGAAGTGCTCGTGAAACGCATGGGTCAACAACAGATGCCCAACCGTCTTGGATGGATCGAACCGGTTCGCCGGTTCCAGGGACGGGTCATGGCGCGCCACCGCTCACGCGGGCAGAAGAAGGTTCGCCGATGACCCGTGCGGTTCTGGATATATCGCGGCTGATTTCGCGTGTGCGGCATTCCGGCCCTTCCGGCGTAGACCGCGTAGAGATGGCCTATGCGCGTGGACTGCTTCGCCTGTACGGGCCCAAGCTTGCTTTCGCCGCTGTCCATCCGACAGGCCTCTATGGGAGGATTCCTCGCGAAACGGCCATCGCTTATCTGGACGAACTCGACAGGCGCTGGACAGCGACCGATCGATCTTCAGGGCAGCGAACTCTCGCATCGGTCCTCCCATGGATGGCACGGCTGCTTCCGCGGCGTGCGGGAATCGGGTCCGCCGACGTTCTGGTGCAGGTTTCGCCGCACCACCTCACGCACGCCGCCAAGATGCGGCGCATTCTGCAACGCGAAGAAGCCAGGTTCGTCTGCATGGTGCATGACCTGATACCGATCGAGTATCCGGAATATGCCCGGCCCGGTGGATCGGCGCTTCATGAAAAGCGGATGAGCACGGTGGCAGAGCTGGCCGATGCGGTGATCGTCAATTCGGCCGCTACGGGTGCCTCCTTAACGAGATGGGTCGAAAGCAAAGGCGGGATCCCGCCGCCGATCCACGTGGCGCTTCTTGGCACAGAGCCAATCGCGAAAGCGGCACCACGCGTTTATCCCGATGGGAAGCTCTATTTCGTGTGTCTCGGCACCATCGAACCACGCAAGAACCATCTACTGCTGCTTCACCTGTGGCGCAAAATGGCTGAAACGCTGCCTTTGGACGATGTGCCACGCTTGCTCGTGATCGGGCGCCGGGGGTGGGAGAATGAGCAGATTGTCGACATGCTCGAACGCTGCCCTTCGCTCGGCCCGGTGCTGGAGGAAGTGAACGGTTGCGGCGACAGCGACCTGGCTGCGGCCATCCGCGGCGCCCGCGCGCTGCTGATGCCATCGTTTACCGAAGGGTTCGGCATGCCGATTGCCGAGGCCCTGTCGGTCGGCACGCCGGTCATCGCGAGCGATATCGAAGCCCATCGCGAAATCGGCGGAAATGCTCCCGACTATCTGGATCCTCTCGACGGGCCGGGTTGGGAGCGGACGGTACTGGACCATACCCACGATGGCCCGATGCGACATGCGCAATTAACGCGCGTTGCCGCCTGGCAAGAGCCGGACTGGGATTCTCATATGGAGATCGCCGCGAAGGTGATCGAGGACGTCGCGCTTCGACCGAAAAATCATTCTGCGGAATGAACGGGCAACTCGCGCATGGCTTTGGCCGAAACTCGACCGGCGGAGCTAATTCGCGTGTCGAGCACATGGTCCCACAGCGGCGTCGTAACACCGAAGTTGCCGTCTTCACCCATGAAGTGATGACGCATGTGATGCTTCTTGATGATTTTCCCTATGCGCCCGCGCATGGACCATTGATGGCAGGCGTAATGGGTCAGATCGTACAGGACGTAGCCGACCAGGAATCCGAAGACGAACCAGGTGCCGGCATTGCCCGCCAGAGCGTAGCAGAGCGCCCATATGACCCCGGCGACGGGAAGGCTAACGATCGGCGGCATGAGATTGCGCAGATGATCGGTCGGCTGGGCATGGTGGTTGCCGTGGATCGCGAATACGAGCTGGCGCGCGGGAAGCCATTGCGGCTCCCAATGAAACAGGTGGCGATGGGCGATATATTCGAACAGGCTCCACATCAGCAGCCCGCCAAGGCTCAGGCCGACGGCCGTCGAAACGGAAACCGTGCCCCAGCCGACAAAGGCGATAAGCGGCAGGACGACGATCCAGACTGCTGCAAACAGCCAAATGGACGCGAGCGTAAGCATCTCGAGAAACGGATTCTCGAAAAGAACGAGGCGCTTTTCTTTGGTAGTCGGACCCTTCATCACACGAATATCCCGATAGAAAAGGCACCCGATTGTCAACAAACAAGCGGTGAAACGCAGCTAATTGAGGATTTGAGGATACTCCAATGTGGCACAAGGGTCACGAAATGACGAAAGATGCATCCGTGACCAGAATTTTGTGCACCGGCGCTTCGGGAGCGCTCGGAGGCGCGCTGGCATCACTGCATGCAGCTCCGGGGGTACACCTTAGCCTTTGGGGGCGCGACCGGACGAGACTCGGCCTGATAGCCGAAAAGGTCCGCCACGCAGGGGCAGAAGCGCAGGCGTTCTGCCTGGACCTGACGGATGGACAGGCGGCCATTGACGCCGTGCTGAGCCAGGACAAGGAAGCACCATTCGATCTGGCCTATCTCGTCGCTGGCATCGGCGATACGCGCGCCAAGGGCGATCTGGTCGAAAATCCCGAGCTGGTCCTTCGCGCAGCCCAAGTTAATTTTGCCACACCAGCTGCAATGGCGGCAGCCATCGCGGGAAGGATGGCCGAGCGTGGTCATGGCCGGATAGTGGTGATCGGCTCTGCGGCGGGCCATCATTCTTTGCCATTTGCTGCCGGCTATTCCGGATCGAAGGCGGGATTGGCAAGGTTTACGGACGCGTTGCGCATTGCCGTAGAGCCTTACGGCGTGGGCGTGACCCTGGCAGCCCCCGGGTTCATCGACACCCCCTCCACCCGCAATGCCTCATCAAGCCGGCCGATTGAATTAAGCGTGGAAGAGGCCGCGCGGCGCATTATCGAAGCGGGCAGAAAGGGTATGCGCCATTACGTGACGCCTTGGCAATTCTCGGCTCTGCGGATGGTGGACGCACTGTTGCCCGCCCGCCTTCGCGATCGGCTTTTATCCAAGCTCAAACCCTGAGTTGGCCTAACCCTTTTTCCGCCATTGGTTGCTCAGTGACAGGATCGCATGATGCAATTGCGCAGGCGTGAGGTCTTTGCGTTGGTTGCCACCAGAAATGACCCTTCCAGCGGCATCGAAGCGCAGAACCGCATATGGGGTATGTCGATCGCCGCCCGGCATGCTTGCCCCTGGTATGCTTGGGCGGTGATCTCCAAAAAAGGCCAGCAGCGCTGGCTTTCCCAGCGCAGCGATGCCGTCGCGCAATTGGCCGAGCATGGAATCCCCGGCTTGAACCAGCCGATTATAGTGGGCGACGAGTGGCTCTCCCTCGCTGGACCATGGACCATGGTTTTCGATCGTCACCGCGTAAATGAAAGTCCGCTCCGTCGCGATCTGAGCAACCTCCAGTATTTTTGCCGCGAGGGCTGCATCCGAAATGTAGCGACCGTCGCCAGACGAAGGCCGATCGAACGCGCTGTCATCGATCAATTGGGAGAACCCAGCCTCAGGAAGTATCCGGTGGCGGCTGTAGAAACGCATGTCGTGAGGATGCACGAACACGCTCCGCCACCGATCGCCCCCCAATCTGTTTGGTAGCGCCAGCGCGCCATCCTTCAATGCCGTCAAATACGGATCGTAGCGGCGAAAGCCTAAGTCATCTTCCTCGCGCCCGAATAGAACCCCATATTCGGTTCGCATGGTGTAAGCTCCGAACCCGCTAACCAACAGGTTCCCCCAAAGGACCGCATCCATTTTTGCAGCTTTGTGGTTTGACAGTTCGACACCCCGTTTTCCGAACAGTTCGATCGGATCGGCGAAGGATTCGCACTGGATCACGAAGATGATCTCGGGTTCGGCGTTGGGTGAGCATTCCGAGGCATCTATCAAGTCCGAAACGTATGGGTCCGTTGCCGACGACGTGCCTTTTTCGGCATCGCCTCGCCACCGAATCCAATACAACAACAAGGTGCTCGCAAGCCCAAGCTTGGCAACATCTGCATCCGCATCGGGCTCTGATGCCAGCGCTCTAAAGGTCTTCGTCTCCAGAGAGATGCGCATGAGAATGGCGGTAGTCAGACTGATACCCAAGCCAATCAGTCGAGTGACCAGATTTGCTTCGAACAACCAAACGAACGCCGCAACGAGCACGGCCAGAGCGACAAGGCCGAGTAGTTTTTGAGATCGCTCCAGAGCAGAGAGATAGAACTGTGGATGCCTGAACACCGCACCGATCAAGGCCAGATCGGAAAATAACAAGGGTTCGCCCAGCATGTCGTTCTTTGCATTGGAAGCGACTACGAACAGAAGATTTACTGCCAGAACGAGGACTGCTGCCAAAACAGCATTACCGCTTATAAAAAGCAGAATGCCGAAGATGAACAAAGCAACCTGGACCAGCAGGAAGGAGCCTTGAGCAGAGCGCAGGCGTTTTACGCTTCTTGGACGCGCACAAATATCGACCAGCAGTGCGACAGGTGCGACCACTAACAGGGAAACCACGAGATGCATCATGCCAAACTCACGCCATCCGGTTAGGGCGAGTGAACGCAAGTGACAATTCATGAGATGTCAGTTTCAAGACTCTAGCCTGTTCATGTTCATAACAAGTCCGATAAGCGTCGCGTTTCACACCAAGTGTCCTATGAAGGGGCGCAAGGATTGACGGTAGTGGTTGTTCAGAATTTCAAACATTTCAATGGTGATGCCCACCATGCAAGTGGCTCAGGCAATGAGCCCGAACCAATGACGGCGCGCGAACCGGATGAGGACCGAAAGCCGGATTCTCCGCGAACGGTACTTTTGCTGCAAGGCTTGATGGGCCGGGTATTTCGCCGCCTTGGTCAACAGCTCATCAAATCCGGCCACAAAGTCTATAAGGTCAATTTCAACGGTGGCGACCGGCTCTTCTGGCGACTTCCGGGTGGTATCGAATACCGCAAGTCGCTTGACGAATGGCCAGATACGCTACGGACTATCATCGCTGAGAAAGGGGTCACCGACGTTGTCCTGTTCGGCGATTGCCGCCCCCATCATCTGGTTGCCACCGCGGTATGCCGGGAACTGGACGTTCCGGTTCACGTGTTCGAAGAAGGTTACATCCGTCCGGACTGGGTCACTCTGGAACTGGGTGGTGTAAACGGGCATTCGTCCCTGCCGCGCGATCCGGCCTGGTATCGGCAGATTGCTGCAGAGTTGCCGCCTGTCCCTGAACATCGCCAAGTGCCGTCATCCTTTCGTCGTCGGGCCACGGAAGGACTTCTATTCAACGTCGCGGACATTTTCAGCCGCTGGTACTATCCGCATTGGGCCAATCATCGCCCCTGGCACCCCGTCATCGAGGGTATGGGATGGGCTCGCAAGCTCACTCGCGGGAAAGAGCGCCGCAAAGAGGCTGTAGCGCTGACGGAAAGATTGCTGACTTCCGAGGCACCATACTTCCTTTTCCCGTTGCAGCTTGCGTCCGATGCCCAGATTCGTCTGCATTCACCATTTGCGAGCATGACCGATGCACTGATGTTGGTCATTCGATCCTTTGCCGAGCATGCACCCAAGGACGCGCGTCTCGTAGTCAAGGAACATCCGCTGGATAACGGGGTGTTCGACTGGCTTGAAGAGACCAGTTCGATCGCTGCCTTGCTCGGCGTGTCCGACCGGGTGGATTATATGGCCTGGGGCGACATCGTGCCGGTAGCCGAGCGAGCGAAGGGGATGGTCACCATCAACAGCACGAGCGGTACGCTGGCGCTGGCCAAGGGAGTCCCGGTCATTGCGCTGGGGCATGCCGTTTACGACATTCCCGATATCACCTTTCAGGATGGGATTGACCGGTTCTGGCGCGAAGCGAGCGCGCCCGACATGGAAGCATTCGGTGCATTTCGCCGTGTCCTGATCGAGCGGTGCCTGATTCCGGGCGGCTTCTTCTCCGAAGAGGCGTTGGACAAGGTCGTACGCCATGCCGTTGCCCGGTTCGAGGGCAAGGGATTGCTGCCCGAATAGCAGGCCAACGGCCTGAGAATCTTTGGGTCAGTCAGCGTCGTCCTCTACGGGGAAAAGTGCGGCTGCCGCGCGGCGCACAAGCTCGCGCGCCACATCCTCCTTCGGCATTTCCGGCAAGCTTTCGACCCCGTTAGACGTGACGATGTGCACCTGATTAAGGTCACCGCCCATCACGCTATCGCCTTCGGCGCCTGAAACATTGTTTGCGATAATCCAGTCGGCGCCCTTGCGTTTGCGCTTGGACTTGGCATTTTCGACTACGTTCTCGGTTTCAGCGGCGAACCCGATCAAAAGTGCAGGTCGTTTACGACCGGCCGCTGTGCTGGCCAGAATATCCGGGTTTTCTGCCAGGATCAGCGCAGGCGGGGCAGAGCCGCGCTTTTTCATTTTTTCTCCTGCCACATGCCGACTTTTCCAGTCGGCAACTGCGGCCACCATGAAAGCCACGTCTACCGGAAGTGCGCGGCGCACTTCTTCTGCCATGTCGTCCGCAGTTTCCACGTCGATGCGATCGACCCCGACCGGCGTGGGCAAATGTACCGGGCCGGCGACCAGCGTGACACGCGCACCGGCCGCGGCAGCCATTGCAGCGATGGCGAATCCCTGTTTACCGCTGGACCGATTGGCAATGTAACGGACCGGATCGATAGGTTCGCGCGTGGGACCGGCAGTCACCAGAACGTGCTTACCAAACAGAGGTCGGTGATCGGGATCGGGGTCGAACTCCGCCTGACCGGCAAGCGGCGAATCTTCGAAAGCAATACCCGACGTCTGTGCTTCCTCAACGCCCGGTTGCGGCATGGCACGCATGTCCTGCCGTGCCACTTCGTGATTGAGCGCAGCAGGATCAGTCGGTGGTGCGGAAGATGCCTTCCCTTTGCTCGCCAGAAGCGGGCCGCCATCCGCGATCGGCTCTTTCACTTCACCAAGACTTTCAGCTCCGAGCATGTCGGGCTCGGGCAGATCGTCCAATTCCGCTTCGATCTGGTCATGGCTGCGTTGCGTAGTCGAACGGGGAATTATCATCGACAAGAGGCCCCCAAGGCCACCGCCACTTTTTACGACTTCCTCTTCGTCCTCTGGCTCGAGCGGTTCGTCCAGATCGTATTCGGCTTCTTCCCGGGGCGCGGGAGCCGAAAGCTGTGCCTGCTTGAATACAGCCAGTTCGGGCACCTCTATATCGAGGTCGAGTTCCTGACCGATGCGCGCAAGGATCGCAGGTGGCTCGGGCATGCGCCCGGGGCCGAATTCGCCGCAAGCCATTGGCCCTTCGTCCGGATCCATAACTGCAACGCCGGCCTGGCGTAACCAATCTGCGTTTCGCTGGGTTGCCGAATGTTCCCACATCTTCACGTTCATGGCCGGAACAGCAAGGACCGGCTTATCGGTGGCGAGGATGAGCGTGGTCGCAAGATCATCGGCGATGCCTGCCGCCATCTTGGCAAGCAGGTCCGCTGTGGCCGGGCAAACGACCACGAGATCGGCTTCGCGACTGAGTTGGATATGGCCCATTTCCACCTCGTCCTTGAGATCGAAAAGCGATGAATAGACCTTGCTCTCACTAAGAGCGGCCAACGCCATAGGCGTAACGAACTGCTGGCCGCCTTGCGTCAATACACAGGTGACAGTGCCGCCAGCCTTGCGGATCAGGCGGACGAGCTCGCAGGATTTGTAAGCTGCAATGCCGCCACCGATGACGAGCAGGATTCGCGGCCCGCTCATGCGAGGCGTTCCTGCTCTTGCATCATGTCCGTGCGTTGCCACTCGAACCGGCGAATGCATTCCCATAAAGCCATTGATGCGCTTGCTAGCGCCCCCCGTACATCAATGCCAGCGTTCAGCACTGGCGTTTTTCAATATTCACCCTAACGTCACATGGTGAAAAAAGAGGAAACGGGGAGGTCTTCATGCATGTCATCCTGAGCGCGATCCTGCTTGCACTGGCAATACTCGATCTGGTGATTGGTACCGGGTTTCTGATCGACCCTGGTAGTTCTGGCGCCGATTTCGGCCTTGCCATCGTCTCGATGCACGGGGAATCCACCCTCAGGGGCGACATGACCGCATTCTTCTACGTGACGGCACTGTCACTTGCATGGGGTGGCTGGAAGCGGCGGGGCGATGTCCTGTTACCTGCTCTCGGACTGTTCGGCATCGCTCTGATTGGGCGCATAATCAATCTGGTCGTTGAGGGACCCTACCAAGGTTGGATGGTCCCAATGAGCGTCGAGGCGCTTCACTGCATTGTCATCATAATCGCTATGCGTGCGTGGGGGTGGCCGGCGACGCGGACCTGATGGCAAGAAATAGATCGGTCACTGCACGCGGCGCAAAGGCCAGGCCTACCCCGTATGCGGGGACAAAAAGTCCCATCCAGTAAAAGTTTTCCTGCCGCGCAAAGATGGCAACGGCAGCGATGAAACCGGCAAACCAGGCGCTGGCGAAAACTCCCAGCCTTCCGCCTACGGCCAACCAGCCCAGCAGCGGCAGCACACCGAGCGGACCTGCCAGCCAGACTGGTAATGTTTGCAGCAATGTTGTGACATGTATGCCGTACAAAGCGAGCGCCGGCCCGACCATTCCGCTCCACCCCGGAGAGACAAGGTCCCCGGGTTCACGTACACCGGCAACGGCGAACGCATGAAACGCAAATCCCAAGGCAATTAGCATCAGCGTTCCGCAGATAGAGAAGACTTTCACGCGTTCGCCTGCCAGTAATGCAGCGCTGCCCCACGCAAGGAGAAACGGCAACGCCAGTTCGCGCAGCGCAATGGCGCATGCCGCCAGGATTAGACCGCTGATCCACAAACGGCCCACCGATAGGGCAAGTGCGAGCGATAACATCAGGCCAGCAAGGAGTTCGTGACTGAAAGGGATGTCCGGGATGAATGCGACCATTCCGAACAATGCTGCCAACCCCGCGCCGACAGCTGCTTCCATGCGCCCCCTCCCGCGCAAAGCCGCATACCAGGCAAGAACGTTGGCACCCCACATAAATGCTGCGATTGCACGCCACTTGTCGCTACCCCACAGCGCACTTGTCCAAGCCAGGACAGGAGTTCTTATCGTAACGAAAGGGCTGGTCGGCATGCCGAACTCACGGTGTTCTTTAGCCGCCGCTTCGTAATAATTCTCGCCCGCCGCGACCCGAGCATCGATAGCGCGATAGAGGTCCATATCGACGCGCTCCCCAAGTGCGAGCCTATGCTCTATATCTGCCTCATGCGCAGAATTGCGCGCTTCCAGCGCGCGCACGTTCCAAACACACGCAAGCATCGTCACAATCAGAAGCGCTGCTGCGCCCCAGCGTGGTAAAGCCGCGAGGGGACGGTCGGGCAAATTCATGCCTTCCCTCGCGCCGCACGGACCAGTGAGGGTAGCGCCATAGGCAGGAAAGCCAGGCCGATGAACATCGCCGGTGCGACGACTGCGCCCCAGTAGAAGTTGTTTGCCCGGCCCGCGAGCATGAATGCGAGACCATAGCCCAGATACAAAAAGGTACCCATCGTGCCAGCGGACGATCTCCATCCGGCCCAACCCAACGCCATCAGTATGACTACAGGACTGGCCAGTTCATGTGGAAGCAAACGCAGGTTTGAACTCAGAACGATATTCCCGAGCCATCCCGAAAGGCCGCGCAGGACAAGCCAGTTCGGCCCTACTGGATCGGAAGGCACCTCCTGCACAGCTATCAACGACAGATGCCAAGCCATGATCGCTGCGAATACAGCAACCAGCATGATCCAAGCCGTTGCTTCGCGCCAATCCTTGCGCCACGCCGCCATCGCCGCCATCAACAATACGAAGGGCAAAACCAGTTCGCGCAATGCCAGCGCCAGCGCAGCGACAAAGAGCGCCGCCCCCCAACGCCCCGGTCGATGAAGACCGAACGCCAAGGCGATCAGCATCCCCGCCCAAAGCTCATGCAGCACGAAGAAAGACCGATTGAGGCCGAGCGAACCGCCCATTGCCATCAGCGCCGTGCCGAGCAGGCGGAAGGGCGCACCGCCAGGCTCCTCGCCCAACCGTTTCCACCATGCCCAGATGCATGCGAAGAGCAGAGCGATCGCAAGGGCGATCATTGCAGGCTCGCCCAGCGAGGCATGGATCCAGGCGAGCGTCGGCAGGCGCACGGCGAGACCGGGGCGCACCGGGTAATGGCGCGCCCGTTGCTCTTCCACGATGAAGTCGTAATAGTTCTCGCCGTGACCGACCCGCTCGATCACATGATCGTAGAACGCAAGATCGTCGTCACGCTCGGATTCAGTCTGCCCGTCCGGCGGCCCATCGCCGATGAGCGATGGAACTTCCGATGGCTTTCCATCCAAACTCGCGCTGAGAGGCGCGATAGCGGCAAGAACAAGAAGCGCTGCCACGACCAACAGCAGTATACGTGCGGGCCACCTGTCCCAGCCGGCGAAGCGATCCCACGGCGCCGCCTTTAGTTGATCCAGCCCTGCATTATCGCTGCCCATACTGCGAGCCCCCCTGCCACCGCTGCTATCGTATAGCCCATCCAGCCGCGACCTGGTTCGGTGCGGCGCCGTCTTTCCCACATCAATTCGACATCGGGGAGGGGCGGTAGCTCCGGCGCGCCGCCCTTGGGCGGGAATCTATCCTCGATCCTGCGAACGAGTTCTGGGATGCCCAGCAAAGTCTGGGTGTCTTCGCGGATGCGATCGGCAATGGCTGCTTCCGGACCCAGTTCATCGCGGATCCAACTCCGAACGTATGGCGCGCTGACATCCCACATGTTGATTTTGGGATTGAGTTGCGTGGCAATGCCTTCGACCATGACCATGGTCTTTTGCAAGAGCAGAAGATGTGGCTGCGTCTGCATGTCGAAATCGCGCGTAATCGCGAACAGCCCGTCGAGCATCTGGCCAACGGAAAGCTCACTAACCGGTTTACCGCGCATCGGCTCGCCAACAGCCCTCAACGCGGTCGCGAACTCGTCCACGTTGTGATAGCTTGGGACATACTGCGCCTCGAAGTGAATCTCCGCAACGCGGCGATAGTTGCCCGTGGTCAGCCCATAGAGAATTTCCGCGAGCCACATGCGCGCGCGTCGATCGATCCGGCCCATGATGCCGAAATCAATGGCAGCGATGGTCCCATCCGCTTTCACGAACAGATTCCCTTGGTGCATGTCGGCATGAAAGAACCCGGCGGCAATGGCCTGCTTCAGGAAAGCGAGGACAAGCCTGCTGGCTATTTCGTCGGTATCGTGGCCCGCGGCCTTCAGCGCCTCGGTATTGCTGATTTTAATGCCATCGATCCAGTCGACGGTCATCACACGCCCATTGGTACGATCCCAGTCGATACCCGGAATTTCGTATCCTTCGGTCCCGACCATATGCTCGGCGAGTTCAGAAGCGCTGGCTGCTTCGCGCCGCAAATCGAGTTCCCGATTGGTCCAGCGCTTGAAGTTGGCAATGACGAGTCTGGGGCGAAGGCGGGCAGCTTCCACACCGAAACTCTCCAGATGAGCTGCCGCCCATTCATAGGTATCTATGTCACGCGCGAACCGTTCGCGAACGCCGGGCCGCAGGACCTTTACGGCAACCTGCCTGCCGTCGGTGGTTGTTGCGCGGTGGACCTGGGCGATGGAGGCTGCGCCGATCGGCACCGGATCGAATTCCGACCAGAGAGCTTCAAGCGGTTGCTCGAAACTGGCTTCGATGCTTGCCCTGATCTTTTCGAAGGGAACTGGCGGCAGATCGTCCTGCAATTTCAGCAAATTGCGCGCCGGCTCTTCGCCAACAAGATCTGGCCGCGTGGCGAGGGTCTGGCCCAGCTTGATAGCAGCAGGCCCGATGTCCCGGAAAGCCCCCGCGTAATCGCGCTCCCCACTGGTGCCTGTGAAAGATACCCAGCGGGCGAGCTTCGCCATGCGGCGCACGGGACCCGGTGCGTTGGGATCGTGTTCGATCCCTACCAGCGCGCGGTGTCGTGCAAGGGTGATGCCCCACTTGAAGAGCCGCCAGATATGCGTTGCTGGTCGCGTCACCAGGTCAGACTTTCCATCCCGAATGGATGGCGACCAGGCCGCCCATGATCGGTTCCACGCGCGTGTTTTCGAAACCTGCAGAGCGAATCATACATTCGAAATCGGCCATGTTCGGAAAGCGCCGGATCGATTCGATCAGATAACGATAGCTATCCTCGTCGCCTGCAATGGCCTTGCCGATCTGTGGCACCAGCTTGTGCGAATAGAGATCATAGGCTTCTTTGAAGCCGGGCCATTCAACGCTGGAAAATTCCAGACAGTAGAACCGCCCGCCGAATTTCAGCACACGATGCGCCTCGCTCAGGGCCTTTTCGATATGCGTCACGTTCCGGATACCGAACGCGATAGTGTAGGCATCGAAGATGCGATTGGAAAAGCTCAGCTCTTCGGCATTCTGGCGGCTCCACACCAGACCGTCGATCCCGCGCTCCACGGCACGTTCAAGGCCGACATCGAGCATATCCTGGTTGATGTCCGACACCGTGACGCTGGCGCCACGGTCCGCCATGCGGAACGCGATGTCACCAGTCCCCCCAGCCATGTCGAGTATTGTTTCTCCATGCTGAGGCTTGACCCGAGCAACGAAGCGGTTCTTCCATAAACGGTGCATGCCGCCTGACATTGCATCGTTCATGATGTCGTATTTTGAGGCGACGTTCGAAAAGACTTCGCCTACGCGGCCGGTTTTTTCGGACGCATCGATGTCTTCGTAGCCGAAGGAAACGGTATCATTCATGGCTGGGTGCCTTAGGGGTAATTGTGTGCCGGGCAAAGAGTGTTAGAGCGCACGACATGCCGGAGCTACCTGAAGTCGAAACCACAGTGCGTGGGCTCGCCCGCTTTCTAGATGGCGAACAGATCGTCAGTGTCCGGGTGAACCGGCCCGATATGCGCCGCCCCTTCCCTCCCGGACTCGTTCAGGCGATGACAGGAGCGACGATTTCTGGCCTCTCGCGGCGGGCCAAATACGGCTTGCTCCACACCGATCGCGACCAAACGCTGGTTTTTCACCTCGGCATGAGCGGGCGCTGGCGTATTGATCCCGAAGAAGCCGACAAGCATGACCACCTCGTTCTGGCGACGCGCGATCATGTGTTTGCCCTCAACGACCCCCGCCGGTTCGGTTCGGTTGACCTCCTGCTAGCGCCAGAGCTCGACCTGTGGCCACCTTTTGCCGCGCTCGGACCTGAACCGCTGGGTGAAATGCTTACACCCGAGCATCTGCGGGAAGCCACGCGCGGACGCAAACAGGCCATCAAGCTGCTTCTACTCGACCAGAGTGTCGTCGCGGGACTCGGAAATATCTATGTTTGTGAAGCTTTATGGCAGGCGGGGGTCAACCCCCGCAAAGCGGGGGGCAAGATCACGATGCCGCAATTGCGCCGTCTTGTGCCGGCGATCAAGGATGTGCTGGAACGCTCAATCCGAGACGGCGGCTCCACCTTACGCGATTTTGCGCAACCCGATGGCAATCTTGGCTATTTTGCCACGCGCTTTCATGTTTACGGACGAGAGAGCCAAGTCTGCCATCATGAAGATGGGGGCACGATCCGGCGTATCGTACAGGGTGGGCGAAGTACGTGGTTCTGCCCGGTCTGCCAAAAGTAGCCGCTCTGCTCGGCGTCAGCCCCGACGACCGAGTCGCCTCCGCCCTATAAATCCAGCGAAGCGTATTCGCGAGGCGGCGGTATGCCTTCCATCTTTTCACTTAGCAGCGGCCTGAAGCTGGGACGGCTTTTCACGACCATATACCAGCCTTGGGTCTGCTCGTGTCCCTTCCAGTCGATCGCGCCCAGATATTCGACGACCGAAAGATGCGCGGCGCATGTGAGATCGGCCAGACTTAGCTGAGGTCCTGCAAGCCACTGCCGCGTGTCGACCAGCCAATCGATGTAATCGAGATGTCCGTGCAGCATTCGGCCGAGCTGGCGCAAAACCTGCGCATCTGGGGACTGGCGCAAGACTATGCGTTTCTTCATCTTTTCGTGAAGAGCAGGTTCGGTCACATCGGCGAAAAAATTATCATCGAACAGCGCGACCAGCCTGCGAATTTCCGCACGCTGCAGAGCCGACCCGTTGATCATCGGATTACGATCTACCGTTTCTTCCAGATATTCACAGATAGCCTGACTATCCGATAGCGCGGTACCCCGCCCCGCATCATGCAGAACAGGTGTGCGCCCGGCAGGGTTGAGGTGCCAGAATTCGTCTCGCCCTTCCCATGGATTTTCCCGAACCAGTTCGTATGCAACGTTCTTTTCGCCCATCAGCAAGCGCAGTTTGCGGCTGAAGGGACAAAGAGGAAATTGGTATAGCTGCCACATGGGTTATTTGCCTTGGCACAAGCTTAGGGGGCGCGTCTACTAGCGCAGGAATGCTCGGGTAACTTTTAAGATTTCCGACGGACCACGATTATTGACTTGGAATTAGAAAAAAAGGCCCCCGTTGATTTCAACGGGGGCCTTTCGGGATCGTATCACCAGCCGCTTGGACGGGAGGGGGGGTCTCGGCGGTGACATAGGGAATACGCGCCTTCTCAAGTAGAGTTCCCGGCCGCAATGAATTTTTTTAGCTGCCGAAAATGCCAGTCATAAGAACGGCCTGCTCTTTTCACGAGAGCGATCGAACTGTGCGAAATCAGCCGCCTTCGCAAGATCAGGCACATGGATTTTTCGGGACTTCCATTCCACCAGCCCTTCGCGCTGCAACTGGCGCAGTGTTCGGTTGGTATGGACAAGAGATAGACCAAGCATATCTGCAATTTGCGACTGCGTAATCGGCAACGCGAGAACATTGCTTTCATCTGCCAAGCACGTGGATTGTGCTCGATCGATAAGCCAAACCGCAAGGTAAGTGACGCGTTCGCGTGCGTTGCGTTGCCCAAGCGACAGAATATGCCCCTCAAGAGCGGTCTCCTCCTTCGCGGCCAGCCACGTGATATCGTATGCCAGACCAGGATTCTTCGAAACGAAACCTGCGAAGTCGCCACGCTTGAACCGACACAGACGGGCGTCGATCAGCGCTTCGATAGTGTGGCTCGACGGCTCGTTGAACGCTCCCTGAAGACCGATCAGATCCCCCGGAAACATGAAGTTCAGTATTTGACGCCGCCCGTCCTCGAGCGATTGCGATCGGATCAGCACCCCTTCCAGAAGCGTGTACAGGCGATCGTAAGAAGCCCCTTCGTCGATCAGCACGTCGCCCCGATCGAGCCTAATCTCGCCGGCCTTGAATTCCTGCATGTAGGAAAGCTGCGTTTCGTCCAGCGGCCGCAGCCCCGGCCAGGATTGCAATGGGCATGCAGCACACGGAATGGGATCGGTTACTTCGTGCAAGACAATCGTTTCCCCGTTTAACGATATTTCGGCGTGCGCATGCGCTGGGAAAAGCGCGCTTGTCAAACCGCGGGTTGCGAGCCCGCAGCTCGGAACCTAAGCGGTTTCGGGACGTTAGAAGCGCGCACCTTAAGGAAGGGGTCTAAATGTCACTAGGTGATCAGATTGCTCGTAACTTGCCGTATCTGCGCCGCTATGCGCGCGCATTGACCGGCTCACAGGCCACGGGAGACGCGTTCGTCCGTGCCACGCTCGAAGCCGCATTGGCCGACAGTGAACTCAAACAATCGCTCGAAGGTGGCCGCGTGCCCCTCTATCGCGCATTCAACAAGGTCTGGTCGAGCGCCTACCTTGATGTGCCTGAAACCGTTGGTGGCGACGGGCACGAAGATGCGGCCCAGCACCGGCTCAAGTCGGTCACACCGCTCAATCGCCAGGCATTGCTTCTGACGACACTCGAAGATTTCTCGTCCGACCAGGCCGGTGAAATCATGGACATGTCGCCCGAAGATATCGAGCAGCTGGCGCAGGAAGCCATCTCGGAGATCGACAAGGAATCCGCGACCAGCGTTCTGATCATCGAAGACGAGCCCCTGATCTCGATGCAATTGGAAGATCTCGTGACCTCACTTGGCCACGAAGTCTGCGGCACTGCCGCAACGCGTACGCAGGCGCAGGAAGTTGTCGCGGAAAAGACACCAGGTCTCGTGCTTGCCGACATTCAGTTGGCAGACGGCTCGTCGGGCCTCGACGCAGTCGACGATATCCTTGCGATCAGCAGCGTCCCCGTCATCTTCATCACAGCCTATCCCGAACGCCTCCTGACCGGAGACCGTCCGGAACCGACGTATCTCGTGACCAAGCCGTTCCAGGAACAGACCGTACGGGCTGCCATCAGCCAGGCACTGTTCTTCGGATCGAGCCGCCCTCTCGGCTGATCCGAGCGGAAACAATATGAAATGAGAAACCCGGGCTTCGGCCCGGGTTTTTTAATGTCTTGTTTTAGTGACCGCGGCCGCGACCGCTGGGCCCCTTCTTCCGCAATTCGAACTCGCTCGGCTTGCGAACTGGCACCAGCAAGGTGCAGCGTACGCCTTCCGGAGCGAAATCAAGCTCAACCGGATGCCTCAGTTCGTGCGCCACGATCTTCTCGATAAGGTCGGTCCCAAAACCGCGGCGCATGGGTTTCGACACGGAAGGGCCGCCACTTTCCACCCATTCAATCTTGGCCAGCGTTTCGTTCATCTGGCTCCAGCGCACGGTCACGCAGCCGCCCGGTACGCTAAGCGACCCATATTTCGCCGCATTGGTCGCCAACTCGTGAATCGCCAACCCGAGAGAAAGAGCATCGTTTGGAGCAAGTTCGGTGTGCGGGCCGACCAATTCCAGCTTCTGTTCCTCGTCGCGGGCATAGGGCGCAAGTTCGACATCGACGACAGAACGGATCGGGGTAGTGCCCCACTCCGATTGCGTCAAAAGATCATGAGTGGCCGACAGAGCCCTGATACGGCCATCGAGCCCTTCGGCGAACTCATCCAGACTTCCCGAACGACGCCTCGTCAAAGAGACAATCGAAAGGACGTTGGCGAGTGTGTTCTTGACCCTGTGGTTGAGTTCGCGGGTCAGCGAGTTTCGAATGGAGTTCTGCTCTTCGAACCAGATGATCGCCCGGCGGTCTTCCAGGGTCTGCTGTGTCAGAAGGCGGGATACCAGCATTAACAGGCTCGCCACGGCAAGACCGAATAGCAAGGTGATCATCGACATCGAGGAAAGGCCTTCCACGCGTGTGGACTGCACCTCGAGCAGCATGCGCCGGTTGGCCAGGCTGACTTCGCGCGTCACAGCGGAGCGGCCATCGATCCACCCATCGCTCTGCGCAAGTATCGGCTCACCTTGGGCTTCACCATCTCTCAACCGGGCGCCGACAGATTCGTAGCTGACAAGATTTGCGGCCGATCCCAGGAATTGCGATGCATTGAATGGGCTGAAAATGAAGCCCTTGAGGTTACGCGCCATGCTCAGACCTTCGAAGACCGGCATGTAGATAAGAAAGCCGGCTGCATCGCCCCCGCCTTCCTGCACCAGCACGACAGGTCCACTGGCCGTGGGGCGATCATTGGCCGCTGCCAGATCCATCGCGGTACGGCGCACGGGTTGCGAATACATGTCGTATCCCAACGCCCTGCGATTACGCGCCGTATCGGGCTGCATATAGAGGATCGGGGTGAGGATTTCGCGAGGCTGCTCTTGCAGGGTCGGCCTGACCATCTTGTCGCTGATACGCTCGGCGTTCAGCCGTCCTTCGAAAGACCGCAACTGACTGGCCGCGACTACGGGCGCCCATCCAATGCCTTCCGCACCCCGGTAATTGGAATCGAGCCTGAGTTCGGAAACAAACCGGCGGAATACTGCTGGGGTCACGTCAGCCTGGGTGGAAAACAAGGCCGCCCCCGCACGTAAGTATGCAGAGCTCGTATAGGCACGGCGCTCGATCGCCGACGTCATGGCCTGCGCCTTGCGCGATACGTCTGCCGCATCGCGTTCGACCTCGCCGCGTTCGATAGAGAACACGCTAAGGACTGTTATCGCCGTCACGAGAACGAATATCAGCACCGGGATACCGCGCGGATAATCGATCAGCCAACGCCTGCGGCGACCCTTGCGTTGGAGTTCTTCCGTGACCAGCTTCCTGCCCCTGACGATTTACCCGGCGATATAGTATGCTGCGCACGCCATTTGGTTCCGAAATGAAATGGGTGGGAACACTGTGCTGTCATGTGCGTTGTGCGAAGCACGTTCGGGATCGAATTTTTCCGCTGCTGCGTCTGTTCAGAGGCCCTGGCGGGAATTCTAAGAGGGCAATATCTTTTAAGCCATGACATCACACACGCCGAGAAATCCGCAGCGGCAACCCGCCAGCGGTTCACCTGCCGCTTCCAGCGGGTCCGGAAAAGAAAAAGACCCTGACTGGGCCAACGGCCTCAAGCAGCTCTACGACTCGGTAGTCGAAGAGCCGCTGCCTGACAGCTTTCAGGATCTGATCGACAAGCTGGATTCCAATAGCTGATGCCGCCCGAAGAACGGACGGCCTCCGAAAAAGCCGATTTCAAGCGTGAACTGACCGACGTCGTGCCCCACCTTCGTGCGTTTGCACGCGGTCTTTGCGGGCGCGCCGACATGGCGGACGACCTGGTGCAGGAGACGCTGCTGAAGGCGTGGGCCGCACAGGAGCGTTTTCAGCCCGGTACAAGCATGCGGGCCTGGACCTTCGTCATTCTGCGCAACGCCTATCTGACAGATATGCGCCGCAACCGTTTTCGCGGGGAGTATGACGAAACCGTTGCAGAGCGCGTGCTGACAGCGCCTGCCGGACAGGAAGAACCCATCCATTTGTCGGATATGCACAGGGCGTTGCTTACCCTTCCACCGGAACGGCGCGAAGCGCTGCTGTTGGTTGGCGCCGGCGGTTTTTCCTACGAAGAAGCAGCGACTATCTGCGACTGCGCGGTCGGCACGATCAAGAGCCGTGTGGGACGAGCGCGCGCTGCACTCAATGCGATGCTGGCGGATGGAAACATTCCCAAGCGGTCGATCGGGGATGATGCCGCCCACCGCGCAATTCTCGAAGAATTGGACGATGTGGCCGCAGGGCAGGGTTCCAGCCGTAGCTAGATTATCTTTGCCTTCGGGCCGCTTGTCACATCTTGCAGCGCGAGGCAGATAGTCTGTTATGAACGAGACGGAGTCACCTCAGCAAGGCGATGCGCCGGCGATACCACGCCGGTCGCGTCGTCGTGCTTTTGCCGAGCAGGAACTGCGCCTTATTTCCTCGCTCGTCTTGCTGATCGGGTTAGGTCTTTTCTTTGCCTTGCCATTCGTCCTTTCGATCGGCTCCGTGGTTTTTCTGCCGGTGGTAACCGCGCTGGTCCTTACGGTTATTCTGTCGCCACTGGCGGACAAACTCAACGGCTGGGGCCTTCCCAACGCCCTTGCCTCATTTGCCGCTCTCATCATCTTTTTCGCAATTCTGGTGCTGGCACTGGCAACGATCCTGCAGCCGGCAATCGCGCTGTTCGACGATGTTCCGGCCATGGCCCAGCAGGTAATGGCCCGCTTCGGCGAAGTTCGCGAGCAATTTGCCTGGGTCGCCTCGCTGAATAAACAGCTGGCGACATTCATGAACACCGACAGCACGCGCGAAGTGGTACTGGCGGCACCCAGCCTGCTGGAGCAGGTGGCGTTCGCCACCCCAAGTGTGGTTCTCGAAGTGGTGCTGACGCTCCTGATGGCATATTTCATGATTGAGGCACGGGTGCGCCTTCGTCAGCGGCTACTGTTCGGTCGTGCGAGTTTCGGTACCAGCATTAAGGCAGCGCGCGTCATTCGCGAAGTGCAGGACCGCGTCGCTGCGTACATTCTGACGGTCGGCTGGATCAACGCTGTGGTCGGTGTCATAGTAGCCTTGGGCGCCTGGGCCCTAGACATAGACGCGCCGATCATGTGGGGCGGTCTTGCGGCGCTGCTTAATTTCCTCCCCTATGTCGGCCCCATTGTGATGATTGCATTGCTGGGGCTTTTCGGGATCGGGACTTCGGATACAATTTTGCTGGGCCTTGTGCCGGCTCTTGCTTACCTTGCGCTACACACCGTTGAAGCAAATCTAGTAACTCCTTCCATACTCGGTGCTCGCTTCACGATGAATCCGGTCATGATCCTCATTGCGCTATCCTACTTCACGTGGATATGGGGGGTATTTGGGGCGCTGCTGTCCGTTCCGATCCTGTTGATGCTGACCGCGTTATTTGACCATATCGGCAGGCCCAATCTGGTTGGCTTTATTTTTGGCGAACCGTTATTCACTGCCAATCTTTTCGACGAAGAAGACACCGCGGAACAGGGCGCAGAATAGAAAACCCGCCGCCATTTCTGGCGACGGGCTTTAAAAACTTCACATGAAGCCTTGATCAGCCGGGATATTTCCAGGTCGTTCCGCGCGCAAGGTTTTCACTTGCGAACTTCCAGTTCAGCTTGCCGTTGACTGCATCAAGATAGGCTGGACGCGCGTTTTGATGATCCAGATAATATGCGTGTTCCCACAGGTCGATCACAAGAAGCGGATTGAATTCACCCTGATCTGCGAGCGTATCGCCATCATGGGTTTCTTCGATGCTCAGCTTGCCGCCCTTCACGGCGAGCCACACCCAGCCACTAGCGAAATGTCCGGCTCCGCGCTCGGCAAGCTTTTCCTTCAAACCGTCGGCAGACCCAAAGGCATCATCGATCATGCTCTTCAGCTCGTCGGAAGCGCCGGTTTCCTCGGCTGCCATCGAATGCCAGTAGAAACCGTGGTTCCAGCTTTGTGCCGAGTTGTTGAAGAGGCCTGCATTGCTGCCACGAGCGGCAGCAATGACGTCTTCTAGGCTCTTGTCTGCCAGATCGCCGCCTTCGATCGCCGCGTTGGTCTTGTCGATATACGCCTTGTGATGCTTACCATGATGGAACGACAGGGTCTTTGCCGATACGGCAGGCTCCAGCGCGGTGTCTTCGTAAGGCAGTTCGATCAGCTCAAAAGCCATTGATTTTCCCCTCTTGGGTTGGTGTGAAAGAATTTCGTACTCGCGTCCCTAACGTATTGGCGCGCGCGTGGTTGCACATAGCCACGATATTACGCGCGAAAAGGGGGACGGTCGGTCTTTTATTCATGCTCCAATCGGGCCATGGGTTAATCGGCAAAAGGGGATCGCGGATAGATGGCACGCAAATTTTTCGGTACCGATGGCATTCGCGGTCGCACGAACGAAGGAGCAATGACGGCCGCTACTGTCATGCGCGTCGGGCAGGCTGCCGGCACCCATTTCCTGCGCGGCGAACATCGCCACCGTGTGGTCATTGGCAAGGACACACGCTTGTCGGGTTACATGATGGAAAGCGCCCTGGTCGCAGGTTTCACCAGCGTGGGAATGGACGTCATCATGACAGGACCATTACCCACACCTGCGATCGCACTGCTGACGCGCGAAATGCGCGCCGACCTGGGCGTGATGATTTCCGCCAGCCACAATCCGTTCGAGGATAATGGCATCAAGTTGTTCGGACCGGACGGATACAAACTTTCGGACGACGCTGAAGCCGCAATCGAACTCCTGTTGGAACAGCAACCGCTGCTGGTTCAACCTGACCGCATCGGTCGTGCCCGCCGGATCGACGACGCAAGCGGGCGGTATATTCATGCCGTAAAGCAATCCATATCCTCGGAGATACGTTTCGATGGGCTCAAGGTCGTCGTCGATTGCGCTCACGGCGCAGCATACGAAGTAGCCCCTAGTGCCATATGGGAACTGGGCGCGAACGTGATCGCAATCGGCGTTTCCCCCAATGGCACCAACATCAACGATGGGGTCGGCTCGACCTCCCTCGACGCCATGCGTGAGCGCGTTGTCGAAGAAGGTGCCGATATCGGCATCGCACTGGATGGGGACGCGGACAGGCTGATAGTTATCGACGAGAAAGGCAACACCGTTGATGGGGATCAGATCATGGGTCTGATCGCTACCCGCCTTCACGATCAAGGCGCACTAAGGGGTGGCGGTGTCGTCGCCACCGTCATGTCGAACCTTGGTCTCGAACGATATTTGCAAAGCATGGGCCTGGCGCTTGAGCGCACCAAGGTAGGCGATCGTTACGTACTTGAACGCATGCGTGCTGGAGGTTTCAACCTTGGCGGCGAGCAATCGGGACATATGATCCTGACCGACCATGCCACGACTGGCGATGGGACCATGGCCGCGCTCAGCGTACTGGCAAGTTTGGTGCGCACGGGCAAACCAGCCAGCGAATTGCTTCATGTCTTCGATCCGGTACCACAGCTTCTCAAGAACGTCCGCTACTCTGGCAGCACACCTCTGGAGAATGCAGTGGTCAAACAGACGATCTCCGATGCCGAAAACGAACTGGCGGGCAAGGGCCGCCTTGTCATTCGTGCGTCCGGTACCGAGCCGGTCATCCGTGTCATGGCCGAAGGTGACGATGCAGCTCAGGTCGAGGCGGTAGTCGACCGGATTTGCGAAGCCGTAAAGGCTGCCGCCTGATGCTTGAGATGCGACCCGAATGCGAGCGGTGCGGCACTGGACTGCCTGCCGAAGGCGCCGGAGCCTTCATCTGCAGTTTAGAATGCACCTTTTGCGCGACATGTGCTGACGAACTCGATGACATCTGCCCCAATTGCAAGGGTGAGCTCATGGACCGACCGACACGCCCCAAGAGGCTTCACGATAAATTCCCCCCAACCATCCTGCGCGCTCAGGGCACTTCGACAGGCGCCGGATGAGCGAGAACGCTCCCCCTCCCCCCCGCATATTGTCCATAGCCGGCTCGGACAGCTCAGGCGGCGCCGGCATTCAGGCAGACATCAAGACGATCACGATGCTGGGCGGTTATGCCATGACCGCCATCACCGCTGTAACGGCGCAAAACACCTGTGGTGTCGTGGGCGTGGAAGCGCTTTCGCCCCAGTACGTTCTCGATCAGGTGGAAAGCTGCCTGTCCGACATCGGTGCTGATGCAATCAAGATCGGTATGCTTGGTTCGCCCGAGACAGCAACCTTGCTTGCTGAGCGGCTCGATACCTTTGCAGGACCTATCGTTTTCGATCCGGTCATGGTCGCCACCAGCGGGTCGATCCTGGCCGATGAAGACACCATCGCCAGCTTCGCGGCGCTGATGGACATCGCCACTGTCGTCACCCCCAACCTGCCCGAACTGGGCGTGCTGGCCGGGCGGGATGCGATCGCCGATGACGAGGTGTTCGATGCGGCAGCAGCGCTCGCCAGCCGTTTCGGGGTCCAAGTGCTGGCGAAGGGCGGCCATGCGGGCGACGAAACGCAGGTCGTCGACCGGATCGTGTCGCCCACCGGCAAGTTAGCCAGCTTCGCCCATGCGCGGATCCAGACGCGGCATACGCATGGGACGGGGTGTACGCTGTCTTCGGCGCTGGCGACCATGCTTGGATATCGCCAGCCGCTGGTCAACGCCGTGCGCATTGCGCGCGCCTTCACCTATGCCGCGATAGAGAATGCGCCCGGCTTCGGAGAGGGATCGGGCCCGATGGGACATCAGGCGGTCCGCAAGTTGGAACCGCCCGAAGAAATCCCTCGCTAGAGTTCGTAGAAGGCGCTGATGTGATCCCAGGCTTCCTGGGCATCTTCGCACCAGCGGAACAGATCGAGATCCTTCCTGGATATCGTTCCTTCGTCGGCCAGCGCCTCGAAATCGATGACGCGCGTCCAGAAATCCTTGCCGAACAGGAGGATCGGCATCGGCTTCATCTTGCCGGTCTGGATAAGCGTGAGAAGTTCGAAAAATTCATCGAACGTGCCGAAGCCGCCCGGGAAGACCGCAACCGCCTTGGCGCGCAGGAGGAAATGCATCTTGCGCAGCGCAAAGTAGTGGAAGTTCAGCGATAGATACGGCGTCACATACTGGTTCGGCGCCTGTTCGTGCGGCAGGATTATGTTGAGCCCGACGCTTTCGGCACCCGCATCGCTGGCGCCCTTGTTGGCCGCTTCCATGATCGACGGACCGCCGCCAGAGCACACCACGAACTGGCGCTTCCCATTTTCGATGATCGAACGTTCGGAAGCGATCCGCGCCAGCTTGTACGCTTCGGTGTAATACTTGCTCTTCTTGACGAGGTTTTCGACGACCCGCCGTTCGTCTTCTGGCAGGTCCTTGGCCCCTTCGAGCGCCGCTTCGCAGGCATCTTCGGGAGGAATGCGCGCGCTGCCGTACATCACCAGCGTGGAGCCCACGCCCGCTTCGTCGAGCAGCATTTCCGGCTTCAGCAGTTCGAGCTGAAATCGCACCGGGCGCAATTCATCGCGCAGGAGAAAGTCCGTATCCTGAAATGCCAGTTTATAGGCAGGATGGGCCGTCTGCGGCGTTTGCAGCTGCGTTTTTTCGAATTCGGCTTCTTTGTCGGCCGGATAGAACTTGCGATCAGACAGATCGCGTTCGCTTTTCTTGTCGGTCATGGGCAGCGCGATAGGGCGCAGGCAAGCTGCGCACAAGCGCTGAAGGACAAGGAAATGGCAGGGGTGACAGGATTCGAACCCGTGGCCCTCGGTTTTGGAGACCGATGCTCTACCAGCTGAGCTACACCCCTGCAGGAAGGGCGCGCATTAGTATGGCCGCCGACACTTGGCAAGGCGCATATCGCTTGTTGAGATGAAGTGCTATTATTCCAGCCTATGCATGCTCCCGTTTCGCCCCCAATTCCGATCGAACTTCTGCTGCGCGCCTATCGTGGCGGCGTTTTCCCAATGGCCGACCACCGCAGCGATCCCGAAGTCTACTGGGTGGAGCCGCGGGAGCGAGCGATCATTCCGCTAGACGGGTTTCGTCTTTCGAAAAGCCTGAAGAAAGTGCTGCGGCAAGATCGCTTTCACGTCACTTGCGACACCCGTTTCGCCGATGTGATTGGCGAATGCGCCGCCCCGCGCGAGGAACATGCCGAAAGCTGGATCAGCCACAGGATCGAGGCGAGCTACCGCGCGCTGCATGCAGCCGGACACGCCCATTCCATCGAATGCTGGCAGGACGGAGAGCTGGTCGGCGGGCTCTACGGCGTCAGTTTCGAGCGGGTATTTTGCGGCGAAAGCATGTTCAGCCGCACCGCCGATGCCAGCAAAGTCGCTCTGGCATGGCTTGTCGCGGCGATGCGTCAGGCAGGTTTTGTCCTGCTCGACTGCCAGTTCATGACCGATCATCTGGCCACCATGGGGGCCGTCGCCGTACCGCAATCGCGGTATATGGACATGCTGATCGCCGCAGACGGCTATCCCGCAGCGTCGCTACCCGACGCCGTCGCGCGATTCGCAGCCTCTTCTTCGCCCGGGAAATCCATCGCACAGTCCTTGACCCAGACGTCGTAGATCGGGTGTTCCACGACATTCAGGCTGGGCGAATTCTTGAACAGCCAGCCTGAAAAGACTTTCGCGAACTGGTCTTCGGTGCCGCGTTGCCTGACGAGCAGTTGCACGAATGCGCCCGTTTCCTTCGGCATTTCCCAGGGAGCCGTACGCTCGCACGCCTGAAGGCGGACTATGACGTCGCCGATGCGCTGTTCTTCGCCGGGACGCATTTCGAGATCCTGGCTGACATTGTTGCGTTTGTTGAGGAGGCCGAGCGTCGCGACCCGTTCCGCCATGGGTGTGCCGATATTCGCTTCGTCGGCAGGCTGCACAGGCGTTTCCGCCTGCTGCACGCTTTCCGGGATCGTCGTCCGGATGGCATCTTCGGGTTCGGCAGTTTCCTGCCCGCAGGCCGCAAGAGCCGCCGTCGCAGCGACAAGGGCGAATGCCCTGCGCATGGTCACGCCTCTGGCGACCAGGCTTCGTAGTCGCCTGTAGCCTTGGCCCGCTTGCCACCCATTTCCAGCGCACCGGCAGGGCGGTAGGCGCCTACCGTGCCAGTGGCATTCGGAGTATAATCGGCTTCCCAGATACGAGCAGGCGGAAGATTGCTTTCCGGTATGTCGTCGAACGCCCCATGGAGCCAGCCGTGCCATTCACTCGGAACGCGGCTTGCGTCATTGGTGCCTTCGTAAATGACCCAGCGACGTTCCCGGCCGTCACCGGTCTTCTTCTTCGAACGATAATAGCGGTTGCCCTGCACATCTGTGCCGACATGCTCCCCATTGCGTGAGGACCACAGGAGAGTGCCGATCGTGGCGCCGTCCCACCAGGTGAAAATCTTGCCGAGGAAGTTCATGGTCGCGCGGTTAGCGGATTCGCACGCGGTGGCCAAGCCATTCGATGATCACCATTCCACCAAATCGCCCGGCTCTATGCCAAGTTCCTGTGCCCGGCCGCCGCGCAATTCGAGCACACCGAGCACCGGACCGACGGAATAGACCGATTCGAGCGAATAAGGCTCTGCCATCGCGGCGATGTTGGAAATCCGCCGATCCGGACCGATGAAGATGATGTCGAGCGGCAGCGGCGTGTTCTTCATCCAGAAGCTCTGCGCCGTCACCCCGCCATAGGGGAAGATCATGCCTTCGAAATCACCGAGTTCGGTGCGAAACATCAGTCCCCGCGCCTGAGATTCGGGCGTATCGGCGACTTCGACCTTGAAGCCGATTCGTTCGTCCCCACTCGTCACGGTCAGCGGCACCACCCGCAAACCGGATATCGGATGATTGGCAGCCGCCGCGGTGCCAGCGGCAGTCGGCCCCTTGTCCGCCGAGGCTTCGGCCTGGGTCTGGGGCGAGCAGGCGCCCAGCGCGGCCAGCATGGCGAGAGCGCAGCCCGATCCCCTCAGCCGAGTTCGTCCGAAGCTTCCGTGACCCATTCTTCCAGTTCCTCGACCGTGGACGCTTCTATGACGCGCCGTGCCATGTCGAAATCATGGCCCGCCCTGACCACTGCGGCAAGCTGCTTTTCACGAAGTTTGCGGGCGTCTTCGGCGCCCGCTTCGCCCAATCGGCCGAACGGCCCGAACCGGCGTTTGCGGGCGAGAACCACAACCGCCTGTCGCATGCGGGCTTCGTCCGGTTGCAGGGCTTCGCGAAGATCCTCCGCGATGCCGGCGGACCGCAGGGTCTGTTCGACACGCCGCCCGCCATAGCCGCGGGCGACCAGATCGTTGGCCTTGGCGCGGCCATAGGCTTCGTCGTCGACATAGCCCTTGTCCACGAAGCTGGAAATCAGCGTTTCGATGTCGGGTTCTTCGCCATCGACAAATCCGCGCTCGTGCAATTTACGCCTGAGGTAGGTCCGCAGCTTGCCCGCGCTCGTCGCAAATCGCGCCACATAGGCGAGCGCCAATTCTTCCAGTCGATTGCGATCAAGCGGTTTTGCGCGGCGGCGAGTGTGACCAGATGTTGCGCGTTCATCATTCATCGGCCATATTCCTGCCACAGTCCTTTAAGAATGGGAAACGTGGGAGAGTGCGCAGCCGCCGGTTTGCGCATTAACAGCGCAATGAGGTAAGCCGTAAGGCACCAGCTATTCACGGGTATCGCCGAAAATTATGACCGACGCCGAAATTTCGCCGACGCCGAACGATTGCGACCTGCCGCGTCGCCGTTCGGATTTCGCGACCTTCAACGAAGCCATCGACTACGCTGCGCGGAGTGCGAAGGGTCTCAACTTCCATGACATGCGTGGCACGCTGGAATGCAGTTACCCCTATGTGCAGATGCGCGAGGATGCGATCCAGGGTGCATACCGCCTGGTTGCGATGGGCATCGAAAAGGAAGACCGCGTCGCAATCGTCGCGGAAACCAGCCCGGAATTCGCGGCGCTTTTCTGCGCCTGTACCCTGATGGGGGCATGGCCGGTTCCGCTGCCGCTGCCGACCACCTTCGGCGGCAAGGAAAGCTATATCGACCAGCTTTCCGTTCAGTTGCAGAGTTCCGATCCCAAAATCCTGATTTATCCGGGCGAGATCGCGGACATGGCCAAGGCCGCCGCCGATCGCCAGGGCTGCGCGGGCGAAAGCTGGGAAGATTTCAACCAGCGCCCTGCGCCCCAGGCCGAGCTTCCCGAAGCGAAGCCGGAAGACATCTGCTATCTGCAATATTCATCCGGATCGACCCGCTTTCCCACAGGCGTTGCGGTAACCCACGAAGCGCTGCTGCACAATCTGCGCGGCCATGCGGAATCGATGGAAATCGGCACGAACGACCGCGTGGTCAGCTGGCTGCCGTGGTATCACGACATGGGCCTGGTGGGCTGTTTCCTGTCGCTGATCGCCAACCAGGTTTCGGTCGATTATCTCAAGACCGAACATTTTGCGCGCCGCCCGCTTGCATGGCTCGATCTGATCAGCCGCAACAAGGGCACCACGCTGAGCTATTCGCCGACATTCGGTTACGACATCTGCGCACGCCGCATTTCGAGCCAGACGCATGTCGAGGATCGGTTCGACCTGTCGCGCTGGCGGGTTGCAGGCAACGGGGCCGACATGATCCGCCCCGACGTGATGCAGAACTTCGTCAACGCCTTTGCGGATGCAGGCTTTCAGGCGAGCAGTTTCAATCCCAGCTACGGCCTGGCCGAGGCGACGCTTGCCGTTACCGTCATGCCCCCGGGCGAAGGCATCCGGGTCGAACTGGTCGAGGAAGAGCGCCTGTCGGGGCGCCCGCGCGACCTGTCAAAGCCCGCGCGGTATCGCGCCATCGTGAACTGCGGCAAGCCGATCCCGGGCATGGAAGTCGAAATCCGCGGGGAGAACGACCAGATTCGCGGCGATCACCAGATCGGCAAGGTCTGGTGCCGCGGCAAGAGCGTTATGCATTCCTATTTCCGCAACGAGGAAGCCACCAACGACTGCCTGGTCGATGGCTGGCTGGACACGGGCGACATGGGATACATGGCCGACAATTACCTGTTCATCGTGGGCCGTGCGAAGGACATGATCATCATCAACGGCAAGAACCTGTGGCCGCAGGACATCGAATGGGCGGTCGAGCAATTGCCGGGCTTCAACCACGGCGACATCGCGGCCTTTTCCATCGATACCGAAGGCGGTGAAGAAGCGCCTGCCGTGCTGGTCCACTGCCGGGTGTCCGACCCCGAGGAACGGATCAAGCTGCGCGACCAGATCGCGGACAAGGTGCGCGGCGTGACCGGCATGAGCTGCGTTGTCGAACTGGTCCCCCCGCGCACCCTGCCCCGCACCAGTTCCGGCAAGCTGAGCCGGGCGAAAGCGAAGAAGCAGTACCTGTCAGGAGAGATCACCCCGCTCGACCTGGCTGCCTGAGGATTTTCCGGCAGCAGAATTGCCTTGCGCTTGCCCGCCAGGGCGCGGCACTATCGCCGCGCCGGGTGACAGTGCGCTTGAAGATCGTGTATTGCCACCCTAATACAGGATCATAGCCGCTTGGAGAGACCTGCGCCCATGAGCGATACGAAAACGCAGACTGCCACCGAAACCGCGTTCGACCTGACGCCCCCCGATCCGGTGCCCGAGGTCAAGCCGGAGAAGGCTGCCGGGCTGGTGCCGGTTTCGGACGAGGTGAAGAGCAAGCTGGAAACCAAGGTCGACGGCTTCGTCGAAGACCTGATTTCGCAGGATGCGAATTCGCCGGAGTTCGGCAAGAAGGTCGACCAGCTCACCAATATGGGCCGCAAGGAAATCATGGCTGCGGCCGGTATGTCCAACCGTTTCCTGGACCGCCCGGTGCGGGCCATGGACAAGGACGAAGGCGTCGGCGCCAATCTGGCCGAATTGCGCCGGGTCGTCGAAGATCTCGATCCGGGCAAGCGCGGCAAGCTGGCCGGCCCGCGCAAGATCCTCGGCATCATTCCGTTCGGCAACAAGCTGACCAATTATTTCCGCAGCTACCAGAGCGCGCAGACGCATATCCAGTCGATCCTCAACAACCTTGCCAGCGGCAAGGACGAGCTGATCATGGACAATGCCGCGATCGACGTGGAGCGGCAGAAGCTGTGGGAGGCGATGGGCAATCTGGAACAGATGATCCATATCTCCAACACGCTGGACCAGAAGCTGGAAGACAAGGCCGCCGAACTCGACGCGACCGATCCGGCCAAGGCCAAGGCGGTTCGCGAAACCGCGCTGTTCTATGTCCGCCAGCGCACGCAGGACCTGCTCACGCAGATGGCGGTCAGCGTGCAGGGTTATCTCGCGCTCGACCTCGTGAAGAAGAACAATGTCGAGCTGGTCAAAGGGGTGGACCGCGCCAGCACCACGACCGTGGGTGCGCTGCGCACCGCGGTAACCGTGGCCGAAGCGATGACGAACCAGCGCCTGGTGCTGGGACAGATCACGGCCCTGAACGAAACGACTGCGGGCATCATCGATTCCACCAGCACTCTGCTGCGCGACCAGACCGGCAAGATTCACGAACAGGCCGCCGCGAGCACGATCCCGCTGGAAACGCTGCAGCGCGCGTTCCAGAACATCTACGACACGATGGACGAGGTCGACAGCTTCAAGCTGCGCGCGCTCGACAGCATGAAGCAGACGGTTACGCTGCTGACCGACGAGGTCGAGAAGTCGAAGGGCTATATCGCACGCGCCGAAGGCCAGGCGCAGGCCCAGAAGCAGGTTGCCGAAAGCGGCCTGCTGAGCATCGAGGGCTGAGGGCGGCATCGTGAACGACCTCACCCGCGACAGCGACCGGATATTGTCCGAAAGCAAGGCGCTGGTGCGCGACAACCGCGAAGGCGGCCGCCACCGGCGCGCGCCCTCGATCGGGCAGGGCTCGGCCAAGGCCAAGCGCGATCATCTGCTGAAGAAGGTCCGCAACGTCGTGATCGCGGTGTTTGCGATCTGGCTGGCAAGCGGTGTCGCCGGAGCGATCTTCAGCGGCATCGGTTTCTGGGGCGTGATGGGTGTGCTGGTGGCCAGCATCATCGCGATTGCGGTGTTTTCCAGCTATCCGAAAATGGGCACGCCCAAGCGGGCGGACATCAACAAGGGCAACGTCCGGCAGATGGTCGGCCGCACCGAATTGTGGCTCGAAGCGCAGCGCCCCGCCCTCCCTGCGCCAGCCGCGCGGATAATCGACGACATGGGCGTGCAGCTCGATGCGCTGGGCCTGCAGCTCGAAGGGCTCGACCAGAACCACCCCAAGGCACGCGAAGTGCGCAGTCTGGTGGGAGAACAGCTGCCCGAGATGATCGACAGCTACCGCCGCATCCCTGCCCATCTGCGCAACGAACAGCGCGCCGGTTCTACGCCGGACGAGCAATTGACCGACAGCCTCGGCAAGATCAGCGGCGAAATCGATTCCATCACCCGGCAGCTTGCGGAAGGCTCGCTCGACGATCTCGCGATCAAGCACCGCTATCTGGATTACAAATTCGGCGAAGGGGCCCAGACGAGCCCGCAATTGGAGAACAAGAGCTGATGCGCGTTCCTATTCCCCACGACATCGGCAAGGAAGAGGTGCGGCGGCGCCTCCACGCACGCAGCCATGAAATCGGCCAGTTCGTTCCCGGGGGCGTGGCGGATGTGCAGACGGCCTGGCCGAACGAGGACCGGATGGACTTGTCGGTCAAGGCCATGGGTCAGGGCATCGACGGCAGCGTCATCATCGAGGATGCGCAGGTTATCTTCGAAGTAAACCTGCCCCCGGCGCTTTCGTTCGTCGAACCCATGGTAGCGAGTGCTATCCGCCAGCAAGGGCAAAAGCTGATCGCGCCGAAGTAACCAGGCGCGCTGCACAGTCGAAATTTCGTTTCTCAGGAACCATTTGCAACCCCGTTCGCTTTGCGTCGAGGAAGGGCGTGCATTCGGCCATCGATTGTTTATTGCATCCGCTTCCGTGGGCGCAGCGGTAGGGAAAGCGAGGCCGAGCGAATGCCGATGTCTAGGGCAGTGGGTCGCACCACTAGGGATTATCTCAGGGAAGCAACTGCGGACAGCCATGAACGGCTGGATCTGCTAATGGGCGAGCTCGTTGTCGATGACGAGGCAGCTTATGCAGAGTTCCTTCAAATCCAATGGCATGCCCGCGTCGGTGTCGAGAACTGGCTTCAGGAACTCCAAGTCGAGGCCATGCCTCCGCACCAGACGGACCTGATCGCGCGCGATCTGGCGGCGCTGCGCTGCGCACTGCCGGACAACCCGCCTGCCTTCGCCCCGTCGGCAGACGCCGATCCCATGGGCACGGTCTGGGTGCTGGCCGGTTCTTCGCTAGGTAATCGTTCGCTTTTGAAGCGGTTGAAGAAGACAGGCACTGCGCTTCCGACCGCGTTCCTCTCCGATCCCCGGATGGTGCAGTTCTGGCAAGATCTGCGACCCGCACTGGAAAGGCCACATAGTATGCCGGACGACCAGGCGGTCCTAATGGCAGCGCAAGCGACATTCGCGCATTTTCAGCAAGTAGCCATGAATACTCGGGTAATTGAGCCAGCATGACGAACCCATCCAATGTCACGCTGTCCAATTGCGATCGTGAACCAATCCACCAGCTTGGCCAGATTCAGGCTTTCGGTGCATTGATCGCCGTCAACTCGGATTGGTTTGTCGCGCATCGATCAACCAATCTGGAGGACATCTTCGGGCGTGGACGCACCGTCGAGATAGGGGCCAGCCTGACGCGATTGATGACGCCAGGCGCGATGGATCTGCTGCGCAGTGCGGCGGCGAACCTGGCCATTCCCGATCAGGTCGAACGACTTTTCGGGGTAGCCTTGTTCGGTACGGACGATCTGTTCGACTGCGCGCTGCATTCGTCAGGTGCGAACACGATAATCGAAATCGAGCCTCACGCGGTGGGCGATCTCAACCGCCAGCTTGCCGTCCTGCGGCCAATCATGAGCCGCCTCGAGAAGCACGCGGATTTGCTCCCACTCGTCGAGGAGGCTGCCCGGCAGCTTCGTCACACGCTGCAAATCGACCGGGTCATGGTCTATCGCTTCCGCGACGATCTTTCAGGAGAGGTCATCGCCGAAGCAGCCCGGGAAGATCTCGAGAAATTCCGCGGCCTGCGTTATCCCAAATCGGATATTCCGACGCAGGCCCGCGCCCTTTATGTGCGTAATCGCTTTCGGATCATCGCCGATGTCGAAGCTGAACCCGTGTCGATCGAGCCCGGCATTTCGCTCGAAGGTGAACCGCTCGATCTTAGCATGAGCGCACTACGTGCGGTCTCACCGATCCATATCGAATATCTGCACAATATGGGCGTGGGAGCCTCGCTCTCCATCTCGATCATAGTCGGTGGCAAGCTTTGGGGGCTCTTCGCCTGTCATCATTATGGCCCCAAACTGCTGCCTTACACGCAGCGAACGGCGGCGGAGCTTTTCTCCGAACTGTTCTCACTGGTACTGGACCGCACCTTATCGCGCCAGATCGCCAACCGGCGCGATCTGGGGCGCGATATCCACACGCGTCTGATGCGTGACGTGGCAGCAGGGACGCCCCTGTCTTCCAGTCTTCCCATGATCGAACCGGTCATCCAGCAGGTCATTCCCCATGACGGCGTGAGTATCTTCGTCGAGGATATTTACGATTCACGTGGGTCTGCCCCAAACGAGGAAGAATTCCGCGCCATCGTACCCGGTCTCAATGCCGCTGCGACGAGCCGGCTGCTGGCAAGCGAACAGATCGCGGAAAGAATGCCGCGGGCGACGCGGTTTGCCGATCGCGCGGCGGGGGCATTGATTATTCCCGTATCGCGCACCCCGCGCGATTATCTGGTCCTCTGGCGCAAGCCGCTTACCCAAACGGTCGTATGGGCGGGCAATCCGGAAAAACCGGTCGAAACAGGTCCGAATGGCGATCGCCTCACGCCACGAAAGAGCTTCGAAGCGTGGCAGGAAACCGTAGAGGGCCGTGCGGAGAAATGGTCGGAAGCAGAACTGGACATCGCTGAGGGCCTGCGCGTCACCCTGCTCGAAATCATTCTTCGTTTGACCGACGAGGCCGTCGCAGAGCGGGCCAAGGCCCAGCAACAGCAGGAACTGCTCATAGCGGAGCTGAACCACCGGGTTCGCAATATCCTCAATCTGATCCGTGGCCTGATCAACCAATCGAAACACGATGCGCCCGATATCGACACTTTCGCTCAGATCGTTGGTGGCCGGATCAGTTCACTCGCATCGGCCCATGACAATATCACCAAGGGCAACTGGTCTCACGCCCCGTTTTCGGAACTCATCGAAACCGAAGCCAATGCCTATCTGACAGGCAAGAAGGACCGCTTGGATGTGCAGGGGCCCGAGGCCATGATCGCGCCGGAAGCCTATACGGTGATGGCGCTCGTCATTCACGAGATGATGACAAATTCCGCCAAATACGGCTCGCTCAGCGATCAGTCCGGTCAGCTGGAAGTGATCGTCAGCCGCGATGACGACGACAATTTCTGTGCAACCTGGCGCGAGAGCGCGGGACCACCGGTCAAGCCGCCCAAGCGGCGGGGCTTTGGCAGCACCATCATCGAGCGCTCCATCCCTTATGAACTCAAGGGCACTGCAGAAATCGATTACCGGCTGGAAGGGGTAGAGGCGCGCTTCTGCATCCCTGCCCGCTTCGTCGAATGGCGTGCGCGCGAAACTGCCGGCGCGGCTGCCCAGGCAAAGCAACGAAAGGCAACAGCGTTGGATAATCTTCCCGAAAGCGTACTGCTGGTTGAAGACAGCATGATTATCGCTCTCGATGCGGAAGACTGTCTGAAGGAGATGGGCATCACGAAGGTTCGCATAGAAAGCTCCGTCGCCGGCGCTCTGGATGCGCTGGCGAAGTCTCCTCCCGCCATGGCCATTCTCGATTACAATCTTGGACGGGAGAACAGCGAGCCGGTGGCCCGCAAGCTGCAGGAACTGGGCATACCTTTCTGGCTAGCAACCGGGTACGGCGAAATGCAGGACCGTGTGGAAGAGCTTGGAGCCTCGGGCCTCCTTACCAAACCCTACGGCAAGGATGAGCTTGTCGAAATGGTCGGCAGTCTGTCCTGATCCAAAGAGCTAGCTTCTTAATTGAAGAAGCGTTGCTGGTAGAAGAAAGTCGCACTGACTGCATTGCCGGCAAAGTCCCTCGCCGGTTCGAACCGTAGCTGATCCAATGCCAACCGGCATACGGTTGAGTCGGTTTCCGGAAAGGGGCTTGGACGGTAGATGCTACACTGCGTCGCGCGCCCTTCCGCCGAGACGGTCAGGCGGACAATGACCGATTGACCAATGCGGGCTTGCCTCCCCCCGGGAGGGACTGGAAAGGCACTGGCGTTGGTAATCGCCCGAGTCAGGACTGGCTTGGTTGCGATCCCGCCGCCGTGACCGTTACCGCCCGTACCGCTCCCCGTGCCGCCGCCTTCACCGGCGCGACCAGTGCCTGCCCCGTCGTCTGTATTTCCCGATGTTTCCGCTGTGCCGGTCGACGACGCGCGGGGTGCAGGGGGGGCTTCAGGTCTGCGAATGGGCGGTTCGGGTGCAGTAACGGGTTGCGGCACCGCTTCGCGACCCGGGTCACCCTGTGCGCCCGCAGGCTCAGGTTCATCGGGTTGTGGCTCCGGCCCGGGAGTCGCGACCGTCACGGTAAAGGCAGATACGACCTTCTGTTCGACCTGCGAGACCGCGGACGGCGCAAAGCTGCGTATCAGGAGATAGAAAATGGCGACATGAAGGAGCACGATCAGCGCGATCACCCATGGGTTGGGTTTTCGCCGGGTCTGGGAGTAGCGAGTGATTTGCTCGTTCATTTCTGAACAACCGCATAGCTCCAGTGCCCGTTCCGGTCACCATCGATCCACACGAAAAAGGGCGGCCCTCCAAGCAGGAGAGCCGCCCTACATTCCTTACTCGAACTGGAAGCTTAGAAGCCCCAGATCAGCGATGCCGTGAATGCACGCGGTGCGCCGATATTCACGAATTCGCCCGAGGTGGTCAGACCGGTCGGAGCCGAGCCGATATAGACTTCGTCGAGGAGATTGACGACGTTGATCTGGATGAACGCCTTGTCGAAGTCCTCGTTGAAGTAGCCAAGCGACAGGCGGGCATCGAGATCGGCCACCGTATATCCCGGCAGTTCGATAGTGTTGATGTCGTTCAAGAAGCGCGAACCGGTGCGCTTGACCTGCACGCCCAGTTCGAGCGGTCCAAGATCAGCCTGTGCGCGAGCGCCCAGCGTGTAACGCGGAGCACCTGCTTCACGCTTCCCAGCAGTCGGAGCAAAGGTAGTCTCGCCCGTCTGCACGTCTTCATCTATTTCGGATTTCAGGTAAGAGCCGAAAACATACAGCAGGAACGGATCGGACGGCTTCCAGGCAATGCTGCCATCGACACCGTATTTCTCGACCTTGCCGAGATTGCGCGTGATAGCGCGGTCCAAGATCGGATCATACGCCGTCGCAAGACGGTCATTGTACTGATTGTACCAACCGGTGACCTGAGCCTGGATGTTGCCAGTTTGGTAGCGAACACCGAGATCAAACGAATCGGAGGTTTCCGGAACAGGCGCAACGCCGACAAACAACGAACCGTAAAGTGGGTCCGTACCCGGAACCGACAGGTTCTTGGCATAGCTGGCGAAAATGCTGGCCGACGGGGTGATGTCGTAGTTCAGGCCGATATTCGGCAGCAGCTTGTCATACTTGTAAGTAGCCGAAGTCGGCGCCACGAAGCCCGGGTTTGCAGCCACGTAGTCGGCGATCGCTGCATCGCCGTTGATGCAGTTGACGTTGCCCGAGGCGTCGGTCGTCACGCAGTACTGGTTGAGCTCACGTTCGAAGAACGGTGCGCGCACACCCAGCGTAGCAGTCAGATCGCCGAACTGTCCGCGATATTCGCCAGAAATCTGGTTGAGGATCGCAAACGATTTCCGGTTGCGCTTCTGCGGAGCGATGCCGTCCGCATCGAGAAGCGGATCGTTGGCAGGGAAGACGTCGAACGGCTCTGCATTCTGACGCAGCAGTCCAGCCGTACCCGTCTGGCGGTGACGCGCGTGGTCGAGCGTATAAGCGAGACGTACACGGTGGTCCGGATTGATGTCGTAGATGAGGTTGGCGATCACACCATAGCGGTTGGTACGCGTGTGGCTCGGCGACAGTATCGTGACATAGTCGAGAGTGTCACCGTCGCCGTTGAGATCGACTCCGCCGAAGTAATAGTACTGCGTGGAGCGAGTAGGGCGAGCAGCGTTTCGTGCATCGGTTGTAAACAGGCCGCCTGTAAAGCCATCTACGGAAGCCCCCTCAAAACCCACCGAGGTACCACCGCCGTTCGCCTTGACGTATTGGAAGCTAGGATCCACGGTCAGCGTTAGCTTGTCGCTCAGCGTGAAGAGCGAATTGATGCGAACATTGCCTGTATTCGAAGGATTGTAACGACGCTCAAACGGCGTACCGCAGGTATTATACGTATCCGGGGCGCCTGTTACGCCGGTCACAACCGTGCAAGGCGTACCGTCAGAAAGGTCGTAAAAGCGATCCTCAGGCTCTGCGATCGGATTAGAAGTGCCGTCGAACCGGAAGGGCGAACCGTTGAAGTTGTTGCGGTTCACATTGTAGTGGGCAGCGATCGAGATGAAGTCGCCATTGTCGCCCAGCGGCTGGAAGATCTTGCCGTTATACTGCTGCTTGTTGACGCCGCCATAATTCGAGAAAGTAGATTCGTTCTCGGTGGTCGAAGCGCTGAAAAAGGCCTTGAGGCCGCCCGGGGTAAGCTCGCCGGTTTCGACCTTGCCGAAGAAGCGGTACATCATGCGATCGCCCGGATTACCGCGCGAAATGATGTTGCCGTAGGTGGTGGCAGTGTACACGCCGAACTCATCGTCCGGAACCTTCGTACGAATATTGATCGTGCCACCGGCGGCCGCAGCGGTCGGGCTGTCAACATCGGTCGAGCCGAGCGTAACAGTGGCCGCTTCGATGATTTCAGGATCAACCATCTGGTTGGTGTAAAGAGCGTAGTTGCCCGAATCGTTCAGCGGAATGCCGTCGAACGTCTGCGAAATACGATCCGAGTTGAAGCCGCGGATGGTGAAGCTGCCACCGAGCGAACCGAAGGGATCGTTGTTGGTGAAGCTGACGCCGGGGACGAGGTTCAACGTGTCGTTGATCGTCTGGCCGGGTGCCTGGCGCAGGATCAGTTCGGAATCGAGCTGAACCTTGGCCTTCGGCGAATCGGGTATATCGACCCCGCCAACATCGGTGCTGCGCGCACCCGACACGACGATGACATCGTCGTCGAAGTTGAGCGAGCCGGTCGACTGCGCGGCGGCAGGAACGGCGACCATGGCGCTGGCAGTGCTGACCACCGATGCGGCCAGGAGAAACTTGAATTTCATCAGAGTAGACCCCTTCAGTCTCTTGATGCGGGATTGCAATGCGAGAGGTGAGCCCCCGCTAGGCGGGACACGTTTCCGCAAAGCGATGGAAATGTGACAGAGTCAAGACAACCGTGATACTTCTGCCGAGAGTTCAGGTGCCCCGCCAAAATTGCACTTAAGGAACAACACGTTGATGGTGTTGCAATCAGGCCACGAGTCTGAAATTTTCCTGATTATGGTTTTTTTGCAACGCACAAATTGGTGCACCGCACCAGATCACGCGAGATTGATCTCGCGCAGGCGCTGCATGAGGAATTCATGGCTGGAGATTGCATCGGGTCGATTCTCCGGATGCTCCGGATCGATGCACGAAGGCAGCGTCTCGATGACATAATCGGGGCGGAAATGCAGGAAAAACGGCATCGAATACCGCGCGCGATACGCCGCTTCGCCTCGCGGATTGACCACCCGGTGCTTGGTCGAACGCAGTCGGCCATTGGTCAATCTTTCAAGCATATCGCCGATATTGACCACCAGCGCACCCTCCGGCGGGGCGACGGCTTTCCATTCGCCTTGCGAGGTGAGGAGTTCCAGACCGGCCTCTTCCGCACCAAGCAGCAATGTGATCGTGTTGATATCGCCATGCGCTGCTGCGCGGATGGCACCTTCCGCCTCCGCGCCTTCGAGTGGAGGATACCGCAAAAGCCGCATGACGGAATTGCCGTCCTCTACCGTAGGAGCAAAGAACTGGCGCGGTAGCCCCAGATGAAGCGCGATGCCCTCCAGCACCCGGCCGCCGGCTTCTTCGAATGCTGCGTAAAGTTCGAGGAAGGTTTCGCGAAATCCGTCGATCTCGGCCGGCCAGATATTGTCCGGCATATATTCCGCCAGATCATGGCCCTCCGGCAGCTGGCGACCGACGTGCCAGAATTCCTTGAGGTCATGGACCTTGGCATCCTTGGCTTTTTCGGTCCCGAACGGCGTGTACCCGCGAGCCCCGCCGCCACCAGGCGTGTGATACGCCTTCTTCACGTCATCGGGGAGCGCGAAGAATTCCTTGGACAGCGCCTCGGCGCGATCGATCAGGTCCTGCGGGATGCCGTGATCGCGGATGACGGCGAAACCGTACTGCTCAAAACTACGGCCAAGCTCATCGGCTATGCTGTCCAATGGCTGTGCCAGCGACACTACCGCGATATCGGTATTCGAATCGGTCATGGCGAAGCCCTTTAATACGGTAGGAAAAGACCCGCCAGCGCGGCGCTCATAAGGTTGGCGAGAGAACCGGCGGCAAGCGCTCGCAAACCAAGCCTGGCGATGACCGGCCGCTGGTTGGGAGCGAGCCCGCCGGTCACTGCCATCTGAATGGCTATCGAACTGAAATTGGCGAAACCGCACAAGGCGAACGTAATAATAGCGCGACTGCGTTCCGTCAGGACCTCGGGGCCGATCGTCCCGAGCTCGATGAATGCGACAAACTCGTTCAGCACGATCTTCGTCCCGAACAGTCCGCCCGCAGCGCCAGCCTGATCCCACGGAATGCCGATCAGATACATCATGGGAGCGAAGACGAAGCCGAGCAGCTTCTGGAAGCTGAGGTCCGAATAGCCGAACCATCCGCCAACACCCGCCAGAAGACCATTGGCCAGGGCTACCAGCGCGACGAATGCAAGGACCATCGCGCCAACGGCGACCGCAAGTTTGACCCCGGTTTGCGCGCCCTGCGCGGCGGCTTCGATGACATTGGCCGGACGCTCGCCCTCCTCGAAGGTCTCTGCGATCTCCACTTCCCTCTCGCTCTCGGTAAGCGCGGCAGGTCCTTCGCCGCTGATCCGGCCACGCGGCAACGGCAACTCACCCTCCGCTTCAGGAGACGGCTCGCCGTCATCCGGCATGATGATCTTCGCCATCAATATGCCTCCAGGGGCCGACATGAATGCGGCGGCCAGGAGAAAGGGCAGATAGGCATTGCCGAGCAGCCCGGCATAAGCGGCAAGGATCGTGCCGGCAACGCCGGCCATCCCCACCGCCATGAGCGTAAACAGCCGAGAGGGCGCAAGTGCAGCGAGGTACGGGCGTACGACAAGCGGGCTTTCGGATTGGCCGACAAAAATGTTCGCCGCGGCCCCTAGCGATTCGACCTTCGATATCCCCGTCACCCAGCCGATTGCACCGCCGACCCAGCGCACGACACGCTGCATGATGCCGAGATAATAGAGGATCGAGACCAAGGCTGCGAAAAAGATGATCACCGGCAACGCGCCCAGTGCAAAGGTGTTCGCCAACGGGTTCGTCTCGTTCGGGCCGAAAAGAAACTGCGTTCCCTGGTCCGCATAGGAAAGGAGGGCGGCCACCCCATTTGCCATGCCTTGGATCACGGCACGCCCGCCGCTCGTGGCCAGTACAAGAAAAGCCATCAGAGTCTGCAGCGCGAAGGCTGCACCGACGACCCTGAGTTTGATCCTCCGTTTGCCGGTCGACAGCAAGAATGCGACCAGCAAAATCGCCAGAATGCCGATAATATTGATAAGGATGGGCGACATCGGCTTCCCTTCGGACGCTACAAGTTGCGGATGAAATTAGCCGCTGTCTTGCTTGCACCGTCCCATTAGTCAATTTTCACTGCTCACCGATGGCCAAGCCGTCCCCGAATTCCACGAGATCCACCCATGACAGAACCCGCCAACGAAATCCGGCCTGCCGCTGCCGCCATGCCGCTCGGCCTGTTCGTTTACACTCTGATCTACGGGGGAATGACCGTCTTGGCAGGCGTTCTCGCGTACAAGCAGGTTCAGCTGTGGCCGACCGAACTGGCCGTGGAATCCGGCATCTTCGCCTTTCTGCTACTGGTCGTGATATCGAGCACCATCGCACAGCTGTACGGCGAAAAGCTTGCCAATAGGATCGTTTGGTGGGGTTTCATTCCGCTGCTCATCGCTTCGCTACTGATGCAACTAGTACTGAATCTTCCTGCTTCAGTAGAGATGGTCGAGTTTCGCGGCGAGGACCTCGCAGCTTTCGAGCGCGTCCATGCTACGTTGTGGCGCGTATGGATGGCCGGGCCCGCGGCTTACATCGTATCGCTGCTACTCAATGTCTGGATTTTTTCGCGTCTACGCGGCTCATCGCAGAGTACCTCAACCGTCTCGTTGATGATGCGCGGCGCAATTGCTTCCGCACTCAGCCAAGCTATCGATTCGGTCATCTTCATCACGCTCGCCTTTTACGGGCAATTCGAGATAACCAATCTGCTCATCGGGCAAGTCATCGCCAAGGTGGCGCTCAGCTTCGTGCTTGTGCCGTTTCTGATTACGGGCGGCGTGGCTTTTGCACGCTGGCTGGACCGGCGCTAGAGACGCCGGACATCCCCGATCAGGGTTTCGTCCAGAGCGTCACCATGCAGTACGGAAACGTCGCCCGTGGTTTCCAGAACCACCGCGCGTACGCACGAAAGGTCGAGCGCGTTCGCCTCGCGCAGTTTTGCGATCAGATCGCTTTTCGACACCCGGGTTTTGCGTAACGCGTCCTCCAAGAATTTGCCGTTGCGCATCAGAAAGACCGGCTCGTTCTGCATGATTGCTTCGGCGGCATCCGACGTCTTGCGGATGTAAGCAGCGATAAACTGGACCAGAAACAGGCCGAGCATTCCGGCCGATGCCTGGGCGAACCCGTTCCAACTGCTGGCTTGTGCCGCCCCAGCCACCAAGCTGCCCAAGGCAACGGTCATGACGAAATCGAAATTCGTCATCTTGGACAAGGATCGCAAACCGTTGATGCGGATCAGGATGACGACCCAAACAATGGCTCCCGCAGACAGAATGATGCCGCGCGCAGCGATATCCAGCACCGTGTTTTCCAGTATCATGCCCGTTCAACGCCTGAAGCACGATAAGCTATCCGAGAACTTCACTATTCGCGGAAAACTCTGCTGGAAAAGCGGTTGAGCGGAGTAAGGATATACTCCAGCACGGTACGTTTATCCCCTAGTAGGCTGACATCGGCGACCATGCCGGTTCCGATTCTAAGATCTCCGCGGGTTGTTTCAATTTCCTCGGCCTGCGTCCTTACGCGGACCAGATAATATATTCCGCCGTCTCTTTCATCGACGATCGAATCTGGCGAGATCGATTCCACTTTTCCGTCGAAACTGCCGTAGACCGCTTGATCATAGGCCGTGATACCAACCTTCGCTGGCTGGCCGATATAGACAGTTGCAATATCTTGCGGACGGATCCGCACTTCCACCAGAAGCGCATCGTCCGATGGTGCGATCTCAACCAATTCCTGACCCGATCCGACCGCACTCCCACGTGTGGTAACCAGAACACGGTTTACTGTTCCGGCAACGGGAGCGCGAACCGCCGTTCGTTCGCGGCGTTCCTCCAAAGCAGGTAAAGTAGCTTCGTTCGCGCCCAATTCGGCCTGTGCTGCAGCGAGTTCGTCGCCCGCGCGTGAGCGCCAATCCTGCAGCGTCCGCGCCAAATTGGCCTCGGCTTCAGCGACATTGGCCCGTGCCCGTTCGATAGCAGCAAGAGCGCCGGAATAATCGGCTTCTGCGCTAATTGCCTGACTTTCCGCCCGCACAAGAGAGAGGCGGGGTTCGATGCCGCTATCAACCAGCGGCCGCAGCATTTCTGCCTCGTCCCTGGCCGCACGACCGGCGCTGGCCAAGGAATCCGCGCGTCGTTCGGCTTCCGCAACTGACTGGCGCGCGCTGGCGACCGCTGCGCGCGCTGCGCTGGTGGCGCTGACTAGATTGGCCTGTCGGGATGCGAACAACGCACGCTCGATCTCACGCTGGCGCGCAGCTTCCTCGTCCGCTGGCGCCGGAAAACGAGGCGACCCGCCAGAGACTTCAGCGCGCAATCGTGCGACCTTCATTTCCAGCGCAGTTGCCGTGGCGGATGTACTGCCGAGATTTGCCTCGCTTTCCGTTGGGTCAAGACGAAGCAGTTCCTGCCCTGCAGACACCGATTGTCCCTGCCTGACGAAGATGTCCTCGACGACACCGCCCCCAAGGGTGGAGACGACTTGCAGCTCGCTGCTAGAGATCACCCTGCCCTGCCCGCGCACGGTGCGGTCTATTTCGGCGAACGCCGCCCACAAAAACAGGAGGGTGAAGAAGCCGAGAATTCCCCAAAAGAGGATACGGGAAACCACCGAAGGTTCGAGACCCTCGATGATCTTCTCGATACCCTGCAATTCTTCAGTTTCCCGATTACTTGGCTCGATCGGACGGTCGTCCTCGTGATCAGGGGCGGGTGAATGGGGCGAGCCAGATTCGCCAGCACGCGCAGTCACGATTTTTTCTCCACGGCGCGAGCTTGCTGATTTCCCTGAGCCAGTTGAGCCAACACTTCGTCGCGCGGTCCGTCGGCTCGTATTTTGCCATCAGCGACGATGATCACTCGATCGACGAGGGCCAGCAACGGCTGTCGATGGGTGACTGCGATCAACGTGCGACCTTTAAGTTCGTCCTTCAAACGGTCTATCAGGTCAGCTTCGGTCTGGGCATCCATCGCACTGGTCGGCTCGTCCATGACGAGGACCGGAGGTTTGCCAGCAAGAGCGCGGGCGATGGCGATCGACTGCCGTTGCCCACCAGACAATCCCTCCCCTCTGTCGACGAGCCTCATGTCGTATCCCCGGGGAATTCGACTTGCGAAAAGATCCGTTCCTGAAATTCTGGCGGACCTCAGCATTTCTTCGTCATCGACCTTGGGTCTGCCCAAGGCAATATTTTCCCGGATTGTGCCTGAAAACAGCGACGGTTCCTGCAGCACGGAAGATACCGATTTACGCAGGGAATTGGGATCAAGCTGAGCGATATCCAAGCCGTCGAGCAGGACCATGCCGTCCTGCGGGGGATAAAGGCCGAGCACCATCCGAGCGAGCGTCGATTTGCCCGAGCCGACGCGGCCGATGAGGGCCACGTGTTCACCCGGCTTTATCGCCAAGCTTACTCCATCGAGCGCCTTTGTCGCCGCACCGGGATATTGGAAACTGACATTGCGCAATTCGATTGCGCCGAGCGGATTGGCCAGTTCGATAGGATTTGTATCCGGCCCTTCGGGCGGACGCTCCATAAGCTCACGCACCTGGCGATACGCGGTCCGCGTTGCGGTTATTCGCGAAACAAGCTGCGATATCTGCGTCAACGGAGCGATCGCCCTGCCAGCGAGTATCGAGCAGGCGATCAGACCACCCAGCGTCAGCCGATTGTCGGCCACGGCGAACACGCCCACTATCACCACCCCCGCATAGCTGATGGTCGCCGCAGATGTGGCGAAGGTTGTGCCGACGGAGGCAATCAGACGCTGCCTCAAAGACACGTGCGCATGCCCATCGACCGCGCGGTTCCAGCGCTGTTCGAACAGATGGCGCGCCCCCGCAGTCTTGACAGCCTCGATACTGCCGACCGTTTCGACCAGTACCGACTGCTTCTGCAGCCCTTCCTCCATGGCGCGGGCAGAAAGCCGCTGCAGCGCAGGTTGAGCCGAGAGGCCGACGAGAATGACGATCGGCACCATGATTGCCGGTACCAGGACGACCCAGCCCCCAATCAATGCCACCACGATCAGGGTGATAATGATGAACGGCACATCGACAACGGCCGCCAAAGTGGCAGATGCGAAGAAATCACGCATCGTTTCCAGTTCGCGCATGAGCCCGGTAAGCTGGCCGGTCGACCCCTTACGCAGTTCGAGCCTCATTTCGATCAGGCGCCCAAAGACCTTTTCGCCGACTTCGCGGTCGATATTCATGCCAGCGTGATCGACGAAATACGCCCGCAGCAGCTTCAAGCCGAAGTCGAAAATGACGATGATGGCGAGCCCGATCGACAACGCCGCCAATGAAGAGAACGCGGCGTTCGGCACAACCCTGTCATAAACCGTCATCGTGAAGAGGGCTGTGACAAGACCGAACAGATTGATCAAAGTCGCCGCCAACGCGACCTTGGAATATGTACGCCAGTTGGCGCGGATCGGATCGGCGAGCCAGTCGGCCAGTCTCTTGCCGGGAACCTGCACCATTGGTTCGTCAGCCATCAACCATCACCCCGTTCTCCAAATCGTCCACGTCGAAGGCTTCCAGCAACCGGCCGGTACGGGCAAGCAGCAGGTAACGAGCGGCATCGAGCTGGGACAATCCCTCGATGTAGGCCACCGCGGCCTGAAGATATGCGCTTTCGGCTTCGGTAACATCGAACAACGAACCGCGCAGCGCGCCGAAGCGCGTGACAACGACATCACGCGTCTGACGCGAGGATTTATAAGCAGCATCTAGGGCGATCAGCTGGTCTTCCAGCGCACGCACATCGGCCCACGTCACTGCAGCGTCGCGTTCGGCCTCCTGTCGCACTCTATCTGCAGCGGCATCGGCTGCATCCGCCCGTGCACGAGCGGCACTCAGTCGCGCATTTCCTCCGCCGCCGAACAGGCGGTAGCGAAGGTTGATGCTACCGCGAACGTCGTAATCGCCATCGTTCTCGTAAACCCCGTACCTTCCGGCATCGAGACGTGCTGCCACGCGCGGTTGATTGGCGCCTTCGGTCGCTTTCGCCTCCGACTGAGCTGCCCTGGCCTGCGCTTCCGCACTGCGCACCTCGGGTATCGCCTGGGCCGCGTTGATAGCGTAGTCGCGGCTGATTATGCCATCGACCAGTTGCGGCGCCCGAAGAAGGCGCGCGGGCGGCGCAATCCCACTAAGTTCTTCGAACCTCGCTTCTGCACTCGCAAGTTGACGGCGAAACTGCGCAAGACGGATTTCGCCTTGCGCTCTGAGCGAAGCGACGCGAGCGAGGTCGCTGCGGGCGGAAGCGCCCTGCGCGATCCGGCGCTCGACCGCATCCTGTATGTCGGCCTGCGAAGATACGAAGCTCTCACCAAGTCTGACCAGAGATTGATATGCGAACACGGCGTACCAGACGGACACGAACTGCGTAATCGTCCCAGAAACTGCCGCTTCCCGCTCATGCCCAGTGGCAGTGAGACGGGCTTGGGCCGCGGCGATACCGTAGTAGGTGGCGCCGAAGTCGAGCAGCACGTACTCGACCTCGCCCAATACATCGGTACGGCGCGTCGCCCTCGAGCGTTCGATGATGTTGAAGGGGTCGTCGCTGAAATTACGAGCGATTGTCCGGTAGGAGCTGACCGTGACATCGCCGGTGGGCAACCGGCCGGCTTCCGCCTCGTCAAGTTGTGCAGACGCCACGGCGACGTTGGCATCGGCTTCACGACTGGAAGCGTTTTGTTCAACGGCTGCGACTACGATGCGGCGAAACTGCCCCGGATCGGCAGAGGACGAGCCAAGTGCCAGAATTGGGTCTGAACTGAAGTCGACATCGAGGGGGTCGGCGACCGGTGAGGGCAAATCGGTTGCGGTGCTGTAAGCCGGGATATCTTCGCCAGCCTCCTGGGCACGAGACGGCGACGCACAGGCGAACAGTGCCAGGGCAGCCGTCCCGCCAAACGTTCCGATGATGCCTCCCACAGATCCCATCGCGCCATGTCTAGCAGGGAAATCCCGCAAAGCGACAGTCATCGGGCGCGGCAGAGCTTTTATGCCGTGGGAAGTGCTACTCGGCGCCGCTCGGTTTCAAATATCCCGCATGCCAGGCCACGTGTTCGGCCATGAATGTCGATATGAAGTAGTACGAATGATCGTATCCATCCTGGAACCGGATATTTGCGGGCATGCCGGCTTTCTCGCAGATTTCAATCAGCAGTCCGGTCTTGAGCTGTTCTTCGAGAAAGCCATCGGCCGTGCCTTGATCCACCAGGAGCGCAGGCAATCTCGCACCGTCTTCTATCAGTGCGGAGGCGTCATATTCCCGCCAAGCCTGGCGATCCGCCCCGAGATATCCGCCGAGCGACTTTTCTCCCCAAGGACATGCAAGCGGACTTGCGATCGGCGAGAATGCACTGACCGAACGAAAGCGGTCCGCGTTGCGGAGTGCGATAGTCAGCGCGCCGTGACCACCCATCGAATGGCCCGTGATGCTCTGACGTTCCATATCGATGGGGAAGTGCTCGCCAAGCAGCTCCGGCAATTCCTTTTCGATATAGCTGCGCATGCGGAAATGCCCTGCCCACGGGTCCTGCGTTGCGTCGACATAAAACCCAGCGCCTTGGCCGAAATCATATGCTTCATCATCGGGCACGTTCTCGCCGCGCGGTGAGGTATCCGGCGCAATAAAGACGATCCCATGTTCGGCGCATGCAGCACGAAACTCGCCCTTGTCGGTGACGTTGGCTTGGGTGCACGTAAGCCCGGAAAGGAACCACAGGACCGGCAGCTTCGTGCCTTCTTCGTGTTCGGGTACAAACACGGAGAACGTCATGTCGGTGCCGGTACTGGAAGAGGTGTGGCGATAGACGCCTTGAATGCCGCCGTGGCTACGGTGCTCCTCGACTGTTTCCAACGCGGTAGCCATCCCTAGAGAGCGACTTCGTACTGCGCGGTCGTCTTTTCGGCTACTTCTTCGGCGGTCACGCCCGGCGCCAGTTCGATCAAACGAAATGCGCTGTCATGGTCGGGCCGCTGGAATACGGCGAGATCCGTCACGATCATGTCGACCACGTTCTGCCCTGTCAGAGGCAGCGTACATTCGGAGATGAACTTCGGGCTTCCGTCCTTGGCGGTGTGCTCCATAACAACGATGATCTTCTTGACGCCGGCCACAAGATCCATCGCGCCGCCCATGCCCTTGATCATCTTGCCGGGGATCATCCAGTTCGCGATATCGCCATTTTGAGCGACTTCCATCGCACCGAGCACAGTCAGATCGATGTGCCCGCCGCGGATCATGGCAAAACTGGCAGCACTATCGAAATAGGCACTATGTGAAAGTTCGCTGATGGTCTGCTTACCAGCATTGATCAGATCGGCATCTTCCTCACCGGCGTAAGGGAATGGTCCGATGCCGAGCATGCCGTTCTCGCTCTGCAGCGTTACATGCATGCCGTCAGGAATGTGGTTGGCCACCAGCGTCGGGATACCGATGCCGAGGTTGACGTAATATCCGTCTTCCAGTTCCTTGGCCGCGCGGGCGGCCATCTGGTTGCGATCCCAGCCCATTACGCGGCCTCCCTTTCGCGGGTCGTCACAAATTCGATCTTCTTGTCATAAGGTGATCCAACGATCATGCGCTGGACGTAGACCCCGGGCAAATGAATGCAGTCGGGATCGAGGCTACCGGTCGGCACGATTTCCTCGACTTCGACGACGCAGACCTTGCCGCACGTTGCGGCGGGGAGATTGAAGTTACGAGCGGTCTTTCGGAAAACGAGATTGCCCGTTTCGTCGGCCTTCCATGCCTTCACGATTGCGAGGTCGGCGAAAATCCCATGTTCGAGGATATAGGTTTCGCCGTCGAAATCCTTGTGCTCCTTGCCTTCAGCGACCTGTGTGCCGACGCCGGTCTTGGTGTAGAAACCGGGAATGCCCGCCCCACCTGCCCGCATGCGTTCGGCCAGCGTGCCCTGCGGGCAGAACTCGACCTCCAGCTCGCCGGAAAGGAATTGCCGCTCGAATTCCTTGTTCTCGCCAACATAGGAAGAAATCATCTTCTTCACCTGCTGGGTGCGCAACAGCATACCGATGCCTTCATTGTCGATGCCGGCGTTGTTGCTGCAGAAAGTGAGCCCCTTGACCCCGCTATCACGAATAGCGGTGAGCAGGCGCTCCGGAATTCCGCAGAGGCCAAAGCCACCGCTTGCGATAAGCATGTCGTCGCGCAGCACCCCGTCGAGCGCCGCGGCGGCGTCAGAATAGATCTTGCCGGCCATCAGAACACCACCACGCTGCGGATGCTTTCACCTGCATGCATAAGGTCAAACCCCTTGTTGATGTCCTCTAGGCTGAGAACGTGAGTGATCATCGGGTCGATCTCGATCTTCCCGTCCATGTACCAATCGACGATTTTCGGAACATCGGTGCGGCCCTTGGCTCCGCCGAACGCCGTGCCGCGCCAGTTGCGACCGGTCACCAGTTGGAAGGGCCGGGTGGAGATTTCCTTGCCCGCTTCGGCAACGCCAATGACGATGGATGTACCCCAGCCGCGATGGCAAGCCTCCAGGGCCGTGCGCATCACCTCCGTATTACCCGTACAGTCGAAGGTGTAATCGGCTCCTCCGTCCGTCATCTCGACGACCTTGGCCACCACTTCGTCCCGGCTCATACCCTTGGTATTGAGGAAATGGGTCATTCCGAACTTGCGGCCCCATTCTTCGCGATCAGAATTGATGTCGATGCCGATGATCATGCCGGCGCCGGCGAGCCGCGCACCCTGAATGACATTGAGACCGATCCCGCCCAGGCCGAAGACCACGACATTGTCACCAACCTGGACCTTGGCCGTATTGGTCACTGCGCCGACGCCCGTTGTGACACCGCAGCCGATATAGCAGCTCGTCTTGAAGGGGGCATCCTCACGAATCTTGGCGACCGCGATTTCGGGCAGGACAGTGAAGTTCGAGAAGGTTGAGCAGCCCATATAATGGAAAATCGGTTCGCCCTTGTAGGAAAAGCGCGTCGTACCATCGGGCATCAAGCCCTTACCCTGAGTGGCCCTGATCGCGGTACAAAGGTTCGTCTTTCCGCTCAGGCACGATTTGCACTGGCGGCATTCGGGGGTGTAGAGCGGAATGACGTGGTCGCCGGGCGAGACGCTCGTGACGCCGGCGCCGACTTCACGCACGATTCCTGCGCCCTCATGACCCAAGACACTGGGAAAGATCCCCTCGCTGTCCAATCCATCGAGCGTATACGCATCCGTGTGGCAGAGACCGGTAGCCATGATCTCGACCAGCACTTCGCCCGCTTTTGGTCCCTCCAGGTCTAACTCAACGATTTCGAGTGGTTGCTTGGGGGCGAAAGCGACGGCGGCGCGGGTTTTCATGGGAATGTCGGCTCCGGTAGTTGGTGCCGGCACTCCGGCCTCGGTGCGGATAGTGGTGGTGAGCCGTGCTGGGTTCGAACCAGCGACCTACTGATTAAAAGTCAGTTGCTCTACCGACTGAGCTAACGGCCCGACCACGGCGTGCCACCTAGGGGCGCCTTTGCGGGCGGTCAAGCGGGTCATGCGAGATTTGGCGCAGGTCAGCGGAAACTTCGCCTGGCGAGCTGACGCAGGGTGTTGCCCGAGACAGGGTCTCGCCAATCCGCTGCAATTTCGGCCGCCGGGCGCAACACAAATTCACGTTCTCGAAACAGGGGATGCGGGATCGAAAGAGTCGTCGAATGCCAGGCCCCGCCACTCCAAAGAACGATGTCGAGATCGAGTGTGCGCGCTCGCCACCTCTGCCCACGCCGCTCGCGTCCGAACTTTTCCTCAATTGATTGAAGGTGTTCCAGCGTCTCGGTGGGATCGAGATCGCCACTGATTACGACAGCGCCATTTGCATATTGCCGCTGCGAAGGGCCGATGGGCGCGCTGTCCACCCAAGGCGAGACGGCTTCGACCTCCCACCCGTCCTCGGCCAGTTCTGCCACCGCCGCATCAAGCACTGCACGCGGAGCACCGATCTGGGGTACGCGCCGGTTCGATCCCAGTGCAATCAGGTAGCGATGCTTGCTTGCCTCCATGAATGCTCCGTCCTAGCGTCCCGTCGCGTGATAGCCAACTGGAGGGGCAGGCGATGAGGATAAAGGCATTTCTTCTGGCGGGCGCGCTGGCTTCGGCGGGGCCAATTGCGGCCCAGGATACCGAAACGCGTCAACTGACCGATCACCAGCAGACGGTTCATGACATCTATCGCGACATAATAGGCTTTCGCACGGCGCGCGGTCATCAGCAGGTGGATGACATGGTCGCGTACCTCACGAAGCGTCTATCCAATGCTGGCTTCGCGCAAGAAGACCTGATGGTCACTGACTACGACAGCGACGGCGAGCCGACGCAGGGGCTTATCGTGCGATATCGCGGTGACGGTTCCTCCGGCGACAAGCCCATCGTGATGCTGGCTCATATGGACGTGGTGGATGCTCTGCCTGAGGATTGGGATCGCGATCCCTTCACTCTGACCGAAGAAGACGGATATTTCTTCGGACGCGGGACGATGGACAATAAGTACGGCGTCGCCAATCTCGTAGGCACTTTCATACGGCTGAAAGATGAAGGTTGGACGCCCAACCGGGATCTCTATCTGGCTTTCTCTGGTGATGAGGAAACCGGCATGGTCTCCACTCGCGCACAGGCGAAGTGGATCGCAGAGAACGTCGACCCTGCTTTCGTGCTGAATTCCGATGCTGGCGGAACGGCGCTGGACGACGAGTTCAAGCCGCTGGCCATGCGTGTTCAGGCTGCAGAAAAAACGTTTGCGACGTTCGAGCTTACCGTGACCAATCCAGGCGGCCACTCTTCGCGGCCGCGATCCGACAATGCCATCTATGAGCTTTCGGCAGCGCTTCTGAAATTAGCCGATCACAAGTTTGCAGTTCAGGTGACACCGCTCACCCGAAGCTATTTTGCCGCTCTTGGCCAAAGCGTGCCGGGCGAACTGGGCGATGCCATGCGGGCCTTTGCGGAAAACCCAGAAGATCCGGCAGCCGTCGCCACGCTTCAGTCGAACCCCGAGACGGTAGGTACGCTCGGCACGACTTGCGTTGCGACGATGCTCCGCGCCGGGCATGCGGAAAACGCCTTGCCGCAGAGCGCGACGGCGACCGTGAACTGCCGCATTTTCCCCGGCATCGGGGTGGAGAAGACCCAGGCCGAACTGGCCCGCGTCATCGGCAACGACAATGTTTCGTTCAAGCTGATGGCAGAGGTGACGGAAAGCCCCGTCTCTGTTCTCCGGGACGATGTCCGGGCAGCGGTGGCAAAAAGCCTCGCCGCACGATACGGCAAGGACATACCCATCATTCCCTATATGGAATCGGGCGGTACCGACGGGATGCATTACCGCACGTTAGGCTACGATACGGTCGCCGTAAGCGGAGGAGCCAGCCGATCGCAGGACATGTATGCGCATGGCCTCAACGAGCGGGCGAGTGTCGATTCATTCTACGCCGGCCTCGATCACTGGACGATCATACTCAAGGAACTGGCAGGCGGATAACGCGGGGCGCACAGCCTGCCGTCAGATATCCTCGCAGATGCGCCCGTAAAGCTGGGGACGTCGATCGCGAAAGAAGCCCATGCCCGCACGATGTTTTCGTGCGCGGTCGAGGTCGAGCGTTGCGACGAGGACGCCCTGTGACGAACCGCCGAATTCCTCGACCAGATCGCCCCATTCATCGCTGATGAAACTGTGGCCATAGAAGCTCTGCCGACGATCCGCGGGACCTTCGTGTCCGATACGATTGGCCGCGCAGACGGGCATGCAATTGGACACCGCATGGCCAATCATCGCACGACGCCACATGCGGCTGGTATCGAGATCTGCATCGTAAGGTTCGGAGCCGATGGCAGTCGGATAAAACAGTACTTCGGCGCCCTTCAGCGCCATGACGCGAGCACATTCAGGATACCATTGATCCCAGCAGATGCCGATGCCGATACGCGCGCCGAATACATCCCATACCTTGAACCCGTCGTTGCCGGGGCGGAAGTAGTATTTCTCTTCGTAGCCCGGTCCGTCAGGAATATGGCTTTTGCGATATGTCCCCATGATTTCGCCATCCGGGCCGATCATGGCGAGCGTGTTGTAGTAATGCTGGCCGTCACGTTCGAAGAAGCTTGTCGGAATGGCCACCAGTAATCTGGCGGCGAGTTCCTGCATGGCGAGAACGCTGGGGCTTTCGCCGGTCGGGTGAGCAAGAGCAAAGAGGTCCTCCTCCTCCTCCCGGCAGAAATATTCCCCCGCGAACAGTTCGGGCGGCAGGATGATCTGTGCGCCCTTGGCCGCCGCGTCTTCCACCAGTTTCGAGACGGCGGCGATATTGTCTGCCGCATCGGGACGGGCGAGCGGCAGTTGCAGGACGGCAACGGTCAGTTCTCTCATGGGCGCCAGATAAGCAACCGTCGCGCGTCAGGCAATGATCAGTCCCGCTTGCGGAACAGCAACGTCATGCGATCGCTTTCACCCAGATCGCGGGTTTGCGCGTCCATCGCATCATCGCCCCCGAGGCTTGGCGGCATCATCCATACGCCGTCTTCCCAATTCGCCGGATCGCGCGGATTGGCGTTCACCTCGCTGCTGCCGACGAATTCGAAGCCCAGGGCCTCTACGAAGCCGACGACATCGTCCTGTCGCAGATAGCCTTTCGAGCCGTTGGCATAGTCGGCGCTTGCATCTTCGGGCGCGCGATGCTGGACGATGCCAAGCATCCCGCCTGGTTTGAGCAGGCCGCGCATGGTCTTGATTTCACTGTCGGCATTGTTCCAGCGCATCATGTTGTGGAGCATGCGAATGACGAGGATGCGATCGAACGTGCCCGCTTCGCCTTCCGGCACGGCATCAAGCGTCATGGCCGAGAAATGTTCTGCCGGAAGCCCGGTGAATTCGGCGGCTTCGGCAGGAAAACCGGCGGCCCCGGCGCGGATGCGCTGCTGCGCTTCGGCGTCGAAGGGACCGCTGGTGGGATCGTAATACAATCCGACGAGCTGCCCCTCACCGCCCAGATAATGCCCGAGCACGCGCGTGTACCAGCCGCCGCCGGGCGCATATTCACCGACTTTCATGTCCGGGGCGACGCGGAAGAATGCGAGGGTTTCGGAAGGGTGACGATACTGATCACGCGCGCGATCTTCGGCGCGGCTGGGATGATTGATCGCGCCGGATATGGCTTCGGCATGAGTCGCTGCGAAGGCCGCGGGATCGGGCAATTTCTGATCGTCGGCAACGGCAGGAACGCCGAATGCCAGCGCTGTGGCGGCGAGCAGGTAACGCATCTGATCTCTCCCTCGAATGGATCGGTGATGTCCTGCACGTGCAACTGCACGATGACAAGCGCGGGACGGATTCCTATCTTGGTATCCAACAAGGAGTTTGATGACATGGCAGAACAGCAGGCGATCATTGCCGGCGGGTGCTTCTGGTGCACCGAAGCGGTGATGAAGGACGTGATCGGCGTCAGCGAAGTAGAGAGCGGTTATATCGGCGGGCATCAGGCGAACCCGAGCTACAAGGAGGTCTGCACGGGCAATACCGGCCATGCCGAAGGTGTGCGTGTCACATTCGATGACGAGCAGATCACGCTGGCCCAGCTTTACGACGTCTTTCTGGGCACGCATGATCCGACCCAGCTGAACCGGCAGGGCAACGATGTCGGCACCCAGTATCGCAGTGCGATCTTCCCGCTCGAAGGGCAGGAAGAGGAAGCCAGGGCCGCCATTGCGCGTTGGAACGACGAACACGAGGGGCAGGAGGCCGTCACCACCATCGAGAGCGGCGAATGGTACCCGGCGGAGGATTACCATCAGGAATACTGGGATGGCGAAGGCCAGCGGAATCCGTACTGCCTTGCAGTTATCCCGCCCAAGCTGATGAAACTGCGCAAAAGCTTCCAGAAGTATCTCAAGGAAGACGCCTGATTCGAACGCCCGGCTGCTCAGCCTTTCAGCCGCAAAGCTGAGACATGGACCGGGTGTTACACAGTCCAAGAGCAAAAAAACCACCGCCGGATAATTCTCGTCCGGCGGTGGTTTTTTGCGATTCTGGCAGGGCGGGATAGGCATGGAGAATACGCTGGCACGTGGGGCAGCGAGTAGGAAAGCCGAGAAGGACGCGAGCTCTGTACCGGCCGGCCTTGCGCGCCGGATGGGTCGCTGCTAGCCAACCACCGTCATCTGGGGAGTAGCCCGCCGCATTCAGTGCGGTTCCCTCGCGTCAACATACTCGGCCGAGAGGTCGTGGCGCAGGGGTTCGAGCATCCGTTCGGGCAAGACCAATGGCACCTGACTTTCGTCCGGCCGGGCGGAAGGTCCGGTGTCGTTGAAGTCTTGAAGCCCGGCCCGGAGATACCCTGTGGAAGCCATTCTCACTTCGACCGCCGTGGTTGCGCTCGCCGAAATCGGCGACAAGACCATGCTCCTTGCCATCGTGCTTGCAACGCGATTTCGCAAACCCCTGCCGATCGTTTTCGGCATCCTGGTCGCCACTCTGGCAAACCATGGGATTGCAGCTTTCGTGGGCCAATCCGTCGCCAGCCTGCTGGAAGGTCCGTGGTTTCGCTATGCCGTTGGAGCAAGCTTCATCGCAATGGCCCTGTGGACGCTTGTGCCAGACAAGCTGGACGACGATGAACAACCCAAGCCCCCGCGGTTCGGGGCCTTCCTGACAACCACCATCGCGTTCTTCATTGTCGAAATCGGAGACAAGACGCAGGTTGCCACCATTGCCCTGGGGGCGCAGTTCCAGAGCGTCCTTCTGGTAACGCTGGGCACGACGCTTGGCATGATGCTGGCCAATGTGCCGGCGGTCTATTTCGGCAATGCCATCGTAGAGCGCGTTTCGCTGAAAGCGGTACGGATTATTGCGGCGCTGCTATTCCTTGCGATAAGCCTGTGGGTCATCGCGGCCGCGGCGCTGCCGGGCATCTCCTGATTGGAGCTTGCGATTCATTTTGCAGTGGTGGCGATGCCAAGGAAACGCCCGCGCAGCCTTAACCGGTTTCCTGTGCCATCCTATTCGGCGGGCACCAAATCGCCGAGCGCGACCGTCTGATCGACGTCTTCGGCGATGGTGAAGGTGAAGGTCGTCTGGTCGGCATCGTTCAGTACGATCGTCCAGCGGCCGGGAGCAAGGCCGGTCGCACCAAAACGGCCGGCCGAGTTGGTGAATAGCGCAACGGGTTCCCGTTCGGGATGGGCCTCCTCGATCGCGACGCCTGACAGGAGCGAAATCGGTTCGCCATCGCTGTTAAGCAAACGCCCGACCACGCTCGCCATATAGTCCGAGCCGACAGTCAGGCGATATCCTCCGCGGTAGGGCGGAAGGAGCCGGAAGGAGCCTTCACCAAGATCCGTATTCAGGGGCGCATCGGGAGCAGTTATCAGCAGGTTACGTTCGCTGTAGCTGCTCAGGCTGGGCTGCAGGGCGGTACCCAATGCGCCGCTGTTTGCCGCGGCCGAGCGCCCGGTCGGTTCGATCAGTATGTCGGTTCCACGCAGCGAGGCATGTGGACTGACGATGGCAAAACTGTCCTGGATGGGCCGTCCGACCGAAAATGCACCGTCTGCGACAGCCAGGGCAGTGCCGAACCGAAGGGATGTCCTCTGGCTCGTCGATCCGCCGAGGTCGCCTTCGAACGCGCCAAAATGACTAAAGCCAAGCTCGGCCCGGTTGCTGAACAGCGTGCCATTGGCGCCGGTCACTATGCCGACGTCGCTGTGTTCGATATCGGCGCTGAAATTATAGGCCCCGGTCCCCGTCCCGTGGTACGTCTGGTAGGTCAGGCGTTTGCGGTCGCCGCGGCTGTCGTAATCGGCGCGCAGGCTTGAACTGCGATCGAAACGGAAGACGAGCGAGAAGAACGCGCTGAGCCGGTTTTGCCCGCCCACCCGGTCATAACCGAAATCGCCAGTCAGGTTCAGCCGGGGCGAGATCTGCCAACCACCGGTGGCGCGCAGACTGCCGACATCGGGTTCGTCATCCCGGCCGCGCGAATAGCGCGCATCCAAGCCGGCATAGACCGTGTCGCTGATCGTGGCGCTGTAGCTTGCCCCGGCGATGTAGCGATAGGGATTGAACGGCAAGCCGGTACCGATCGGGGAGAAGTTCCGGCTTCGTGTTTCGATGGAGGCTGACAGAACGTCAGCCCCGCCGGCAGTATTGCGCGCGATAGTCCGCTGAAACGTAAGGATCGATGCCCAACCCGAGCCGGCGCCTTCGCTGTGCGAGGCGGAAGCGAACCCGCCGAGAGATCCGATTGGAGTTGCAACAACCGCTTCGACACCGCCCATCCAACCGTCGGGATCTGCCTGCGCATTCGCGCCAAGTGTCAACCGGTCGTTGACACCGCGCCGATAGAAGCCGCTGAAGGCGAGGTCGTCGCTATACACGGGACCGCGCCCACCCAATGGTGCGAGCACGCCGGCATAAAGCCCGAATTCGCTAAGACCTTCGGCAAGCTGTGCCTGATCGAGGAAAATGTCGAAATCGACGGTTTCGCTGCGTCCGGTATCATCGGTTATGGTCAGCTCGACGTCATTGGAGCCCTGGGCAAAAGGGAAATCGGTCAGGTCGAACGTGCCCGGATCGAGTTCCAGCCGCCGAACGAGCTGTCCGTTCACCCGCACTTCCACTTGTGAACGACGATCCAGACGAAAACTGCGGCTGCCGCGCGGACGGATGATCCGTTGCGGATCGAGGAGGGAGTAAAAGCGCGACACCGCAAGACCGCTGATCTCCGGTGCGGCCTGAAATCCGCGGGCCAATGTGCGCAGGTCCCCGGCCGATGCGCGCAGGAGATTGCGTCGATCATCGTAGACCAGCCGCGTTCCGCGGCGCTGAAAATCCGGCCCTGGCGCGCTGGCCTGCCAATTGGCCTCACTTTCCAGGACTACACCGCCCAGCCTCGCTGCCCCGTCGAGAAAGGTGATGGGCGGCGCCAGCCCTTCGTCGCTACCCTGCTGAACCCAGTCCAGCGAACCGCGAATGTTGAGATAGGCACTGAAATCGGCTGGCGCGACATAGTTGACCACCCCGCGCTCGTCTTCGTTGCCCAACGTCAGCGACCGGCTCGCCCGGCTTGCAGGGGCGATATCAAGGATCAGTTGCAGCGATTGCGGATCATAGCGGATCGCGATGCCGACAGCTTCGAGATCGGATCGCCCTATCTGACCCTGCTGGGCCAACCGGGAGCGCAACCGTTCGACGAGCTGCGGTGCGATGCGCGGCTCCAGCAGCGCCAGCAGGCGTTCTGCCGCGAAGCTTGCCTGCCCGCCCGGCTCGAGCGTTAGGGTCGTGTCGCCAATATAGGTTTCGCCATCGAGCAGGGGCGCCGTCAGGACGACAGTTCGCCCGGTAGGATTGACCTGATCGCCATCGGGGCCCGGATCGATCACCACGCGAGCGCGCACCGGGGCAGCGGGCTGCGCATTCCCCACATGGGGAACGAGGCAACCGGCAAGCAGGACAGCAGCGAGTATCTGGCGGTTCATACGAACCTGGAGCCCTTAAGCGTCGGGCGTGAACTGCACTTCGACACGCCCATCCGTTTGCGGCAGGACCACAGGCAGCGTCAGGCGCCGCGTCTGGCCCCCGCCAATCAGACCATAGCCCAGCGTCTGCTGCAGCTCCGGGCCTGAAATTTCCTTGCGGAACACCTCGCGGCCGTCGGCGCCGGTCTGGACGACCCGCAGCCGTCCGCGCGATAGATAGCCGTGCGCAGCCGAATCATTGGTTACGGTAATGATAGGGGCTGGTCGCCCCTCGGCATCGGTGCCGATCTCTGCAGAGGCGATCGACAAGGAAGGTTTCACGCCATCGGGCGAGACGCTGACGAGAATCTGGAAGTTGTACAGGAGCTGCACGTTCGAAGTCGTATCGCTGGTTTCAACCGGCAGCTGCGCGGCCGTGACGAAATAGTGCTTGCTGCGCGCAAGGTCGGGATCGCCGACATACTGTACGCGAAAGCTCTGCCGCTGGCCGGGAGGGATAAGCGCCTGGGGCGGAAAGGCCACCAGTTCGCCGGGATCGACCCCGGTCGGGGTCACGCCGTCGCTGTTCAGTTCCAGCGCCTCGATCCGCATTTCGACCGGCAGCGGTTTGTCGAAGGTATTCTCGACAGTCACGACATCGCTCATACCGCGGCCAGCTGTCGTCAAGTCGATGACTACGGGCTGGACGATCATCGCATAGGCGGCGACTGAGCCGACCACCCCAAGAACCGTAACCAGCAGCGCGACCGCAATTTTTCTAAGTGACTGCAATGGATACTCCTTGCGAGACAGCCTTATCGGGCGACCATGGACCGACCCACCCCGGTTCGCCAAGGACGAATTGCCGCGAACCGCCGGATAGGCCCAGGGGTGTTTCCCTGCGACAGCACTTACTTCGGAATGGCGACTCCGCGCCATTCGGGGCGCGCTGCCAGGCCGGTTTCCTGCGCCATGCGTTCATATTCGATCGCGAGGTACAGCAGCTCGTTACGCTCCTCGCCCTCGGCATCCTGCGCCCTTAAGCGCAGTTCGGTCGCGAGATCGGCCGGATTATGTGTGACCATGAAGAATTCCAAAAATTTCCGGCAGGCTGCCCCCGCGCCTGCCGGAACCCCCCCTGTCAGGCGGTCGGTGCGATGGTGACTTCCACCTTGCCGGCATAGGTACCGGCATCGAGGATCGCAGCCGGATCCGCAGTAAGCCCGCTGCCGATCGTCAGCGTGATATTGTTGGACGTGGCGGCCAGACGGTCACCGACCTGGGCCGAGGTGGCACCTGCGGTCAGAGACTGGTCGGCAACCGGAGTGGTTCCGCCCTTGGCACCGGTGGCAACCAGCGTCGCGGTGTAGTGGACGGTGTTGGTGTAGCCCGCAGGTACGTTCGTTGCAGCGGCATTGATCAGCGGCTTGGCATCGACCGAGATCTTCGGGTTGGAGCCATTGCACTTCACGGTGAAGTTGCGGGTAAGGCCGCCGGTGTTGCCGGCAAAGCTCGGGTCGACGGTGCCGTCGGTCTTCGCAAGTTCGCCAAGGGTGATGTTGCCGCTGATGGGCGAAACGGCGAGGCAGCGTGCTGTAACCGAACCCGTGACGTCAACCGATCCGGTTGCCTGGGCGAAGGCAGGGGTAGCGCCGAGTGCTGAACCGAGAACCAGGACGGAAAGAACCAGCTTTTTCATTTCGTATCTCCAATCAGAATTTCAGAGGGGCTCGTCACCCCGATGAGTTGGAAATAGCCGGGAATCGCCGGTCGCCCCATTTAGCGGGTGGCGAAAACGGCGCTAACTTTGAGCGTTATTCGCTATACCCTTGGGTATAGGTTGCGGGCGGTCAGAGCCCGGCGCAATTGCTGGCAGACGCAGCCGTGACCACCGGCGTGAAAGTGATGCTGATCACGTCGCTGTAGTTGGGGGCCGGCGTCTTGGCCGCCCCGCCTTCCTTCAAGGTCGCGCGCAATGGCAGAACCCCTGCGCTTCCGTCCATGCCCGCACGTGCACAGGTCCGCGTTCCGAAAGAGGCATTGGAGGTCACCTCCTGCCCCAGAAAGCGCGCACTGTAGCGGATCGCCTGCGACGCATCGCCGAGGTTGCCCCCCGGATAGGTAAGGCGGAAATCGTTCTGCGAGCGCATCCTTACCTCGAACGGGCCGGAGCTGCGCACGCGCAGCGAATTTCCTGCGGGCGTCGTGTAGCGTTCGGGCGCGGCCAGTACCGCCGTCGTACTGGCATCACCGACTTCGCCGAAGTCGAGGGGGGAACCGGCATAATAAGCCTGAAGCGCGCTAACCGTGTTGACGTTGATCCGAATGGTGCCCGGTTCGCGAACGGGAGCTGGTAAGCTCCCCAGTCCGCCGATGCCGGAACAGATGTAAAGCAGGTCGAGGACAATAGGTTCGCCGGCCGACAGATCGGTACCAGGCGGCACGGTCACGCGCAGGTTGAGCGGATTGGACAAATCCGAGCTCAGAATGCCGCCGAAATTGTATCGTATTTCACCTGCCGAACCGGCGCCGTTGTCGCGCGAATCCAGCGATCGGGGACGACCCGCCGTCGATCCTTCGGGATAAATCACCCGGAAACCGCGATAGGTCACGTCGAGCGGCGGCGAGCCGGTAGGAGCGACAATGACGAGACTGACCTCATCCGTGCGGCCGAGGAGGATACCGCGATTGCGCCGCAGGATCAGCGGGATGGTCACTTCCGAAAGGCCGCCGGGCGAGAACGGATCATAAGTGATGCTGGCCGGTGCGGTAGCCGTACCGGTAACGCCGCAAACCGACGAAATCTGCGATTGAGCCTGTGCGGGCGATGTTATCGCGAAAGCCGCGGCGGCGGCTGCAAAACCTACTGTCCAACGCCTCATACCTGAGGCGATACGACGATCTCCAGTGCAGCGCGAGAAGAGAATTCTGCCGATTGAACCGGTATCGGCCTGAGCGGGCCGCGCGGCTGCCTCTGCAGCTTCGCCATGACGGTCCAGTTTTCCGACACCGATCGAGCGACGGAATGATTGCAGACCGCACGGCGAGCGTTGGCCGCCGGGGTGGACGTCACGACCACAGCCTTCGGATCGGAAACCCAGCAGCGCGGCGCCACGTGACCGGTAATGTCCACTTCTGCCGCGCTTTGTGCCGCCGATGGAACTGAACAGAACACAGCTGCAATACATGTCGACTGCGCGGCAATCGCGCGAATTCTGGCCGAACGGATTATATGCAGTTTCGTCACACCGTCGGAGGTATAGGCGAGTTTCTAACAAAGGGCGAATCTTGTTCGTTACCATGGCGTTAGGGACTCACGCTGACAGTGACCGAAAGTGTGTCAGCGTACCGGCCCGATACGAGCGTGTCGCTTCCGGTATAGGCGGGTGCGCTGACACGAAGATACGATCCGTTTACCTTCGTCGAGGCTCCGGCAAGGCGGAGCCCCTGGGCTGCGGTCGCGGTCCCTGCAAAGCTGCACGAGCCACCCGCCGACAGCGTGGCCGCATCGCAGGTGGCCGAAGCATTCGTACCGTTGTCGGCCACCATATAGAGGGCCACACGGTAAGGTGCCTTGGTCTGATATCCAGAGCCGCCCGCTGCCTGGCTGGCCATCCCGCCATTGAGCGAGGACACGGCAATGCGCGAGGCGCCCGTGCAGTTGAGCTGGATTGCGAAATCGCGGCTGAAGCCGTTCACATCGAAATCGGCCTGATCGATCGTGCCCGAAGGTGCGCCCGACGTTGCAAAACCGCAGCGGCCGGTGACCGAGGCGCGAACCTCTACGCCCACTTCGATGCTGTTTACCGCACCTTGGCCGGCCGCATAGGCGGTGGTCTGCGCGCGCACGGGCTGGCCGGCGATCGCGAAGATCGCAACCAGCATCGCCATTCCGAGCGCGTGAAGAGTTTTCATTATCCGCCTGTTGCAGCCGGCGACCCCATGTCGCCGATATGCCAGACAGATGCGTCATTGGTTGACTACGAGCCATTCACCCGACGGAGACAAACGCCCTCACCTTCGGCGAAAAGCGCCTATAACTTTCGATATAACTCAGTCGCCACGTTCTTGCGCAAGGAGGATCAATTCGGTTCTTCCGCGGATGCCGAGCTTGTCGAAAACCTTGTGAAGATGGACCTTCACCGTCCCTTCGGTGAGGCCCAGTTCGCTGGCGACTTCCTTGTTGCGTAGCCCGCGCTGGACCAGCGATGCGACAGCGCGTTCCCGCGCGCTCAGCGCGTCGAAGGGATCGCGCGGCGCATCGGGCGACATGGCCTGTTCCATCACCCGCTGCATGACTTCCTGATCGATCCACCGACGCCCCTGGACGACGCTTTCGAGGCAGACCAGCAGGTCGCGAGGCGCCGTGGACTTGATGACGATGCCGTTGACCGACAATTTCACCGCCTCTCGGGCAAGCTCGTCATTGAGCCGGCTGGTGAGCAGAACCACCGGGCGATCGTCGCCCTTGCTGCGTAGCGTGCGCAGAACATCCAGCCCGCTTCTTTCGGGCATATCGTTGTCGAGGATCAGAAGTTCGGGCCGCGCGCCGGGAAGTGCATCCAGCACCGCGGCGCCTGTGTTTACCGTCGCAACCACGGTGAAATTGGTTTTGTCGAGCAGTGTCGTGATGCCCGCCATTGTCAACGGATCGTCGTCGGCTACGAGTACCTTGGTCATTCTGTTGCACCGGTCAAATCATGGGGGCCGACAGGCCTAACACCCTCATCGAGCGCCGGTCCACCCCGCTTCAGCTCCGCTGCGTTATTGGTGCACTCGTGCATGGACCACCCTGAGCTGGGCCGTCAGCCCGTCGATTGCAGCGGACAGGCTTTGTGGCGACTGTCCTGCTTCCAGCGCTTGCTCGATACGGCTAGCAGTTTCGCCCAACGCCGCTTCGCCGAACATGCCCGCGCGCCCCGCCAGACTGTGACACAATTGCTGGAGCCTCTGCACGTCGCCCGTGTTCGACGCATTTTCGATCGCTTCGGCACTGGCGCCGGCCTGCTCCGCGAACAGCCTGGAAAAGGCCGCGAGGCGTTCGTCGATGTCATCCATCGAGAAAGCTCCGCACTTGTTCGGCCAGTGTCATGGGATCAAATGGCTTGGCGATAACGCCCCGCGCACCGAGTTGCTTCAGGTGGGCGATCTCCTGCTCCTGCGTGCGGGCGGTGATGAAAACAACGGGCACGGATGCGGTAACCGGATCGTCTTGCAAAAGGCTCAACACGCCTGGTCCATCCAATCCGGGCATCATGACATCGAGCAACATCAGATCTGGCGGAGACTGCCGGGCTTGCTCGAAACCTTCCTGGCCTGATCCGCAAGTGCGCACGATCAACGATGGGTCCAGGCCAATGGCCATTTCTGCAATCTCGCGGATATCGGCCTCGTCATCGACGTAGAGGATTTCGCTGGTCACGGGCCTATTCCCTTATTTTTGCGCGCCTCGATCAGGTCGATGGTTTGATCGACCAGCGTATCCAGGCTGGCGCGAGATTTTACCAAGACGAGATCGATACCATTACGTGCTGCCGGTTCGACTTCCTGTGCGGTGAACAGCATGATCGGCACGGTGGGTGAACGCTCGCGCAGTGGAGCGACCAGGTCCGTGCCACATCCATCGAGCATGCCGACATCGAGAATTGCTGCATCATATTTACTGCGACGGATAAACGCTCGCGCCTGAGACATGCTCTGCGTAGAATGAAGAAGCGCCTTGCCTTCGAAGGCGCTTTCCACGACGGCGAGCATGTCCGGATCATCGTCGACATGGAGAATCGTCGGCAGCGATGGTTCGGGTTCGCGGCGCTCCAGCGGCCGTGCTTCGATCGCAACCGGCTCATGGAGCTCGGCCGCGGGCAGGTCGACGTGGAACACGGTTCCCCTGCCTTCCACAGTATCGAAGCTGATCGAACCGCCGAGGCGTGTAACGATTTCCTTCACGATGCTGAGCCCAAGCCCGGTACCGCCCTTCTGCCGGGAATCCGATGCATCGGCCTGGGCAAATTTCTGAAAAATGCGCGCGCGAAAGACTTCCGAAATCCCCTCACCGCAATCGGTCACGCTGATCCGATATCGACGATCGAGCGGCCGTACGGTCACGGTAACCGTTTCTCCGCGCCGCGAAAACTTGATCGCGTTCGACAGCAGGTTCGTCATCACCTGCATCAAGCGGTCCTCGTCGGCCAGCACTCCGGCATTGGGCGGGAACGGCTCTATACGGAGCGCTATATCGTATTGACCCGCGAAGCCGGCCGCCTGATGCACAGCCGCATCGAGCAATGGTGCGAGTGCGAGCGGCCGAATATCGAATTGCATCCGCCCCGCCTCGATCTTTTCGATATCGAGAATGTCGTTGATCAGCCTGACAAGCCGGGCTGCGTTACTATGCGCAATTTCGATCAGTCGCCCGACTTTGGGCGACACCTCGCCCGCTGCGCCACCATTTATCAGGCCGAGCGAGCCGGCAATCGACGTAAGCGGCGTGCGAAGCTCGTGGCTGACGGTGGCGACAAATTCGCTCTTCATCTGCTCGACTTCGCGGCGTTCGCTTACGTCGCGCAACACCGCTACAAAGCTGGTCCGGTCGGCGAGATCGACCGGGCTGACCGAGACTTCCAGGGGAAAAATCGTTCCATCGCTGCGTCGGCCGAAAAATTCCTGAATACGGCCCTTGTTCTCGCTACGCTTGGCCTTGAGCCTGGAGAGGAAAGTCTCGATCTGTCCACGATCTGGCGCGACTTCGAACAGGATGCCGATATCGCGCCGCAGGAGAGAACTCGCGCTAGCGCCGAACATGGATGCCGCAGCGGGATTTATGCTTTCGATACTGCCGCTGGGGTTGAGCACGATCATGCCATCCATCGAGCTGTCGAAAATCGCTTCCTGACGCGCCGCCATATCGCTGGCCCGGCGCAGAGCCGATTGCCTGCTCAACTGGCTGCGCAAGACCAGCAGACCGGCCAGTGTCAGCAAGAGGATCAGCCCGATTTCAAGCCCCAGCGTCCGCCCTTGGAGCTTCTGCCGATCGGTTTCCGCATTGGCGGTGCTCCGATCCAGCATCAGCCGTTCGACTTCGGATAGTTCTTCGACCAATCCGCGAACGCGGTCCATCAGCACTTTGCCGGCTCCGGTCGCTATCAGTCGCTGGGCTTCGCCGCGCCGACCGTCGTCGACCAGAGCGATCGTGCGTTTGGCAAAATCTCGCTTGTCGCGGGACGCCTGCCTGAGCTGCGCAACAAGCTGCGTCGAGCCGATCTTGCTCGTTCGTGCGGCGACTGCATTCAGCTGGCCTTCGACTTGCGCTTCGGCAACCCGATATGGTGCGAGGAACGCGGTATCACCGGTGATGGCATAACCTCGCTGACCTATCTCGATATCCTGATGCAGGGTCATCAACTCCTGCAGCGCCGACCTTGCGTCATATGAGTCGGTTACGAGATGCCGAAGCCGGTCGTTTTCCTCGAAACCACGATTTGTCGAGATCGTCAGAAAGGCGAGAATGATCAGCGTACCGATACATGAGGCGACCAGGACCCACCCGACGAGCCCGATGCGCAATCTTTGCGCTGAAAGTTTCAAGAAAAGGACATTCTAGTAGCTGAGTAGCCGCCGCTTCTTCACGATGCTTCGAGCCCCGTTCGCTAGGAAATCGAGGTTAACAAAACGTAAAGAAAGCAGGCTCCGGCGTGCCTGCCGGAACGGGAACCGAGCAAGACACAGCTTCCGTCAGCGGTACTAAAATGCAGCAGGCACCGGCACCATTTTTCCCACGGGGGGTTAGCGTTGAGGAGTGCATGACAATCGGAGGAAATTTACATGGCTGAAACGCTTGCTCGAACCAGGTCATTCACCAACCCGATACATGCGATCCTGCTTGCTTTTCCCGTTGCGCTGTACCCCGCCGCACTCTTGTCCGACATCACCTATCTCAACACGGCGGTCATCCAGTGGACCAATTTTTCATCCTGGCTGATTGCCGGGGCCGATGTATTTGCGGGACTTGTTCTTGCCTGGGCCCTTGTCAGCCAGTTCCTTGGCCGCACGAGGCAGCGCGGGTGGGCATATGTGATGGTGGTCGCGCTGATGTTCGTTGCCGGCGTCCTCAACGCTTTCCAGCATGCGCGTGACGGCTGGCATTCGGTCGGCACCTTCGGTCTTATCCTCTCGATCCTCTGTACGATCCTGGCCTTTGTCGCAGCCTTCCTCGCCTATGGCCAAACCCAGGTTAAGGAGTATCGGGCATGAAACGGATCGTCCTTCTCGCTCTCGCCGCTTCGCTCGCCGCGTGCCAATCGCAAAGCGATCCCGATCTGGATCAGACAGGCGAACGGCCCGACCTTCCTCAGCAAAGCGATACGCTCTTGCCCGCCATGAAAATTCCCACGCCCAAAGGCTGGGACGGCGAACTTCCGACCGTGCCCGAAGGTTTCACGGTAACTGCGATTGCGAAAGACCTTAAAATCCCGCGGCAGATGCTGCTTCTGCCCAATGGCGACATACTGGTTGCCGAAGGATCGGGTGGACACGCCCCGGCTGTCCGTCCGAAGGACGTCATCGCCGGAATGATTAAGAAGCGCGGCAAAAGCTCGGTCGAAGGTGGCAACCGCATCACCCTGCTGCGCGATCGCGACGGCGATGGGCAGACCGATCTGCAGACCACCTTCATCGACGGACTCGATGCTCCGTACGGATTGGCTTTCGTCGACGGGAAAATCTACGTCGCCAATCAGGGGAATCTGGTCAGCTTCGATTACACCGAAGGCGCTACGCGTATCGATGGCCCGGGCACCGAGGTGACCAAGCTGCCATCGGTGATCAACCATCACTGGACCAAGGCCATGACCGCCAGCCCGGACGGCTCGAAGCTGTATGTCGGCATAGGCTCGAACAGCAATGTCGGTGAGCGCGGCATGGATGTGGAAGAAGACCGCGCGGTGATCTGGGAAATCGACCGCCAGACCGGTGCCAACCGCATCTTCGCCTCCGGCATCCGCAACCCGACTGCCCTGTCCATTAATCCCTGGACCGAGCAATTGTGGGCGGTGGTCAATGAGCGGGACGAACTCGGGCCGCAGCTGGTGCCCGACTATCTTACATCCGTTCGCCAGGGCGCCTTCTATGGCTGGCCCTATAGCTATTATGGTCAACACGTTGATCCCCGCGTTCGCCCGCAGCGGCCTGATCTGGTGCGCAAGGCGATAGCGCCCGATTATGCTCTTGGTTCGCACGTCGCCGCGTTGGGACTGGATTTCACCACGAACGGGGGCCTTGGGGGTCCCTTCTCCGAAGGCGCATTCGTCGGTGAACACGGCAGTTGGAACCGCAGCGATCCGTCGGGTTACAAGGTTACTTTCGTGCCGTTCCGAAACGGGCGCCCTTCGGGAAAGCCTATCGACCTTGCTACCGGCTTCCTGAAGGATGGGCACGCCCGCGGACGCCCTGTCGGAGTACTGTTCGACGAGCAGCGCCGGGCATTGCTGATAGCGGATGACGTTTCAAACACCGTTTGGCGTGTCGCTTTGCAAGGCGGTTCGGCTGTACCGGCTGGCGAACCGCGCCAGTCGTCGCGCTAAGAGCGTACGTCAGAAGCAGGTCGATATTGCCAGGATCGGCAGCCCCGTTATGACGGTAGCGCCGAGGCCGATCCACCCGATCGCTATGCCGATGCGCTCCATCTGCGTATCGCGCCGTCGCATCAGCCAAAGCAGCAGGACGACCTGTGAGGCAATCAGCCCCGCCCAGACCGCAAGCAGAACCGCCTTCGTCTGCGTAAGGCCGAATACGGCCGGTTCGGTCCAGCCTCGTGCACAGCCCAGTCCTTGTAGTGCATAAAGCACTGCGAAAGCGATGCTCCACAAGACAAGGCCGGAGATCATGCGGATCAGCGCCGTCATAGCGATGCACTCGACAGCGACAGTATCCAGGCGACAGCCAGTGCGACGGCGGCCCCGTAATCACTCCACACCGCAGCGATGCGCAATTCATGGGGGCGGTCGGAGGTCGTATGCCCGCTCGCGATTCGGCGGGTTATGAATACCTGCGCGAGCAGCCCGACAATTGCCGAGAAGACCGCGTAGCTTGTCAGTGTCCAGCCGACGGCGGCGAACGAATGCTCGCCGGGGCCCGGCAAGTGGCGAATTGCACCGATGAGAAGACCGGCAATGGCCAATGCGAGACCACAAGCAGATATCATGGCGCCATTTCTCGATCGTGCAAAATCGCGCGCCCCGATCCGCGCTGCGACCAGAGCAAGGAGTGAACCTGCTGTCACCAGCGCAGGTTCGAGGAAATATGCGCCGAAGTCGCCGGGCGGAGGCCAGTTGAGGGCAACGACCCAAAGGAAGAAATGGCCGAACACCAGCGAGGCGAACAGCGTTGCGCTCGCCGCGATTGCCAGCACACTGCCCCAGTAGCCCACGCTGCCGCGCACCGCGAAACTGGTGGGTAATCGATCACCATGTCCGGTATCGACAGGCCCGTCGTCCTCGGTTGTTCCAGTCGTCGCAGTCCAGCGCCAGACCATGACCGCCGTACCGAGAATGAAAACCGGCGCCAGCCAATACAGGCTCAACAGCATCGACAGGAAGAAGCCGCCGATGACCAGAGCGGTCTGGAAGGGAACGATGCTCGGCCCGGGCAGGATGGCGACATGCTCCGGCGCGCCAGTAACCATGTCCACGGCAAGCGTCTCTCGGCGGTGGCCGATCGTACGGCCCAGCAACCCCCTGCCGGCAGCGAGGCCCGCGCCCAGCAGGCGATCGCGGGTAAGCGGTTCGCGGCAGTCGACCGTGGGCAGGCTGGCAAAATTATACTGCGGCGGCGGGGTGGGCATCGCCCACTCCAGGGTTTCGGCATTCCACGGGTCACGCCGCGAACGATTGCCGACCCGGCGCTGCAATGCGATGTCGATTGCGAAGAGGCCGAAACCAAAGGCCTGCATGAAACTGCCGACGGAGGATATCAGGTTGAGCCAGGTCCATCCCGCTTCCGCAGGATAGGTGTACATGCGACGCGGCATGCCCAGCAGACCCGTCAGATGCATATGCAGGAACGTCAGATTGAAACCGATGAAGATCAGCCAGAAGGCGGCGATGCCCAATCGCATCACGCGCGTCCGCCCTGTGGCGTGCGGCATCCAGTAGTAAGCCGCTGCCAGCATCGGGAATACGAACCCACCGACAAGCACGTAATGCAGGTGAGCGGTTACGAAGGCAGTATCGTGTGCCTGCTGGTCGAAGGGCACGATCGCAAGCATCACGCCCGTCAGGCCGCCCAGCACGAAGACGATGAAAAAACCGACTATGTAATACATCGGCAGCGTGAATTTCGGTCGCCCTGCCCAGATCGTACCGATCCAGGCGAATATCTGGACGGCAGTCGGTATCGCCACCAGCACCGATGCGGCAGAGAAGAAGCCCAGCGCCATGTGCGGAATGCCGGTGGTGAACATGTGGTGGACCCACAAGCCAAAGCTGAGAAAGGCGAGCGCCATGACCGCGGTCACGATCGCGCCGTACCCGATGAGCGGTGTGCGTGCCATGACCGGAATGATGGTGGACAGCGCACCGGCCGCCGGCAGGAAGATGATATAGACTTCCGGATGGCCGAACAGCCAGAACAGGTGCTGCCACAGGAGCGGCGACCCGCCGAGTTCGGGCTGGAAGAACGGCCAGCCGAACGCGCGTTCGAGTTCCAGCAGGATCGACCCGAGGATCAGCGGCGGAAAGCCGAAGATCATCATTCCAGCCGTTGCCAACAGATACCACGCCATGATCGGCATTCTGGTCAACGACATGTTCGCTGCGCGGAACTTCAGGATAGTCACCACGATTTCGATCGCGGCGCACATGGCCGAAATCTCGACGAAGGTAATGCCCAATAGCCAGACATCCGAATTGACGCCGGGCGTAAACTCCTTGCCCGACAGCGGCGGATAGAGGAACCAGCCCGCATCGGGCGCCACGCCGCCCAGCAGCGCCAGTATCATGATCGAACCGCCGAACAGGTAACACCACCAGCCAAGAGCAGTCAGCCGCGGATAGGCGAGATCGCGCGCGCCAAGAATCTTGGGCAGCAGATAGATGGCAAGCCCTTCCAGCATGGGAATGGCGAACAGGAACATCATGATACTGCCGTGCATCGTGAAGATCTGTCCGTAGACCTCCGGCCCGGCGAAGGCGCTCTCGGGCGTCGCAAGTTGAGCCCGGATAAGCATGGCGAGCACGCCCCCGATCCCAAAGAAAACAGCTGCTGCAATGATGAAGCGCTTGCCCAGATCGGTGTGGCTGACGCTCGTGAGAACGCCGCGCCAGCCCGGCTCGCCTTCCCAGATGCGCGTCAGATCGCGGTGGAGCTGGATTGCTTTCATCGTGCCGCCTCCAGTGCGTCCGCCGTATCGCCAATGTCGTACGCCTGGACCACAAAACGATGATCGGCGTGGCCTATGCCGCAATATTCCGCGCAGATGGCCTCGTAACGCCCCGGCGCTTCGGCTTCGATCCTGAGGCGGTTAACCTGGCCGGGGATCGCATCCATCTTGCCTGCCAGTCGGGGTATCCAGAGGCTGTGGATCACGTCGGTGGCCGTTATGTCGATGTCCACCGGGCGTGCGGCTGGAATGCGCATCACCCCTTCCGAACAGCTTCCATCTTCGTAACAGAATGTCCAACCGTAATTGTAGGCGGTAGCCTCGACCCGCACTGCTGCGGTGCCAGTGGGCAGGCTGCGCTCGCCCACCCAAAGGGCGTAAACGAGCAGAACCGAAAGAACGCCGATTGGCATGGCCAGGCCTAGCCAACCGATCCACACACCCTTTCGATCCGGCTTCTGGCGGTCTGCGATACCGCGCCTGAACAGAGCCATGAACAGAAGGGTAAAGACCAGGGCCGACAACAACAGGGACCCACCAAGCATCCACCACCACAGGTCTGCCACCCGCAAGGCGGACGGTCCGGCAGGATCGATTGTGGACAATGACCCGTTGCAGGCCGCAAGAGGGGCAAGCGCGGACATCGCGCTCGCCGCACGCACCCGATTACGCAGAGGATGAAACCATTGACCGACACGTTGCACGAAGAGGTTGCCGAAAAGGAACTGGTCGAGGGGAACCCCGACGAGCTGGTCGATCCGGTCGAGCAGCAGCCCAATTTTCATCGCCTTGAATCGCGCATCGCTCTGGCCGGTCATCCGATTCATGCGATGCTGGTTGCTTTCCCGATTGCGCTGACTGCCTGCGTTCTTGGTGCGGACATATTCTATTGGTGGACCGGCGACATTTTCTGGGCGCGCGCCGGGTTGTGGGCGGCCGGCATGGCGTTTCTGTTCGGCGTTCTCGCCGGGGTGACCGGCACGATCGAGCTGCTCAGTGTGCCCGGTATCCGCCAGCGCGCCGCCAGCTGGACGCATTTCATCATCGCCGTGATGCTGCTGTCCATTCTGGGAATGAACTGGGGTTTCAGACTGCTCGGGTACGAACAGGCCGTGCTGCCATTTGGCATCATGATCTCCGCCTTCGCCGTCGCCTTCACCGGGTTTACCGGATGGCACGGGGGCAAGCTTGTTTTCGAATATCAAATCGGGGTCTCGTCGACCGGGAGTTCATGACCGAGCGGGTGGTCCAGCCAGGCCGGGGCGAAGCTGTCCAGTGTCGGTTTGCCCAGTACCAGAAACAGGATCGCCACCATCGCAACGACGATCGGCAGGAGCGTGGGCAGCGCACTTCGCGGAACGAAGCTGCCCCTCCTCTCGCTCATCAGGATCACCAGATGCCCGATCCAAGCGTGTAGCGAAACCAGAACGCCGACGACCAGCAGCTTCACGAACATCCACAGGGTGAAGGCGCCAGCCAGGAAAATCAGTGCGGTGCCTGCGGTAATGGCAACGATGGCAGCAGGGGTGACGAAATAGGAATACGCGCGATGGGTCAGCAGACGCAGCTGGGCATAGCTGCCTTGACCCTCCCCGATTTCGTGCTTGCTGAGCATGAGCGGCAGACCCACCAGGCCAGCGCACCATATGATGAGAGCGGCGATGTGGACCGCCTTGACGAGGGATAGGATCATCTCAGGCCGGGTTCCGGACAATGCCGGCGACGGGCATGATGTCGTCCTGACGCAACCACGCCTTACGAGCGATCACGGCTGCGCCGATCGCGAAAGGCGCCATCCCGCCGATCCACATGATGAGCCCGGACAATTGCTGGTCGGCCAACGCCGAAATTCCCCACGATGGCGCAGCGACGATATGGACCAGATAGAACGGTCGCGCCGCAAATGTCAGCAGTGCGCCCAGAAAACCCATCTGCACCATGCCGCCCAGCAGCCCGCCAACTGCACCTACCGCGCCGGCCCGGCGAACCGCATGCCAGAATGCGAAGGACGTCGCGAGGATCGACAGCTGCATCGCCCAGTACACCAGCATGTTGGAGAGCGCAGCATCGTAGAGCGCCGGCACATGCCAGCCCCATAGCACGACGGTCATGACAATCGCTGCAGGGCCAACCGGGATGTGAAGGCCGGACAGCGCACGCACGATACGGTTCGACGCGCCGCTGTCACGGACCGCCATCGCAAAGGCCAGCGAAGCCGCGATCAGAAAAAGATGATGGACCGAGCGGGCCGAAAACAGCGTAACACTCGCAGCACAGAGCGGCGAAACGAAAGCGACCGCAAGCAGCGCGACCCCGGAGGCTGCCAACCGGTTGCGTGCCCGCAACGCCAAGGCCAGCCCGCATGCCAGGACAGCGATCAGTGCCGGGTCGAAATTCCACCGCATGGCGATTTCGTGGAGGCCCGGTGGGCTTCCGCAATAACTGCCGGCAAACATTCGCATCACTCCCGGATAAATGGATCGACCCCGCCGAGGCAGCCTGAAACTGGATAATTCCCTGCGTGTACGAGGGAACATAGCGGTCGGAATTGCGGTTTGGAAACGGTCAATTGCAACAATTTATCCCGGCAAACGGGATGCGGGAGTATCGAATTTGAGCCAGAAACGGATTGCAGTGTTCGGCGCCAGCGGCGCAACCGGTCGCGAAGTTGTCAGACATGCCTTGCGTGCCGGGCTCGAGGTCGTGGCTATCGACCGCTCGCAGCCGGATGAGGAGGACCGCCTCGAAGGTGTGACCTATCGCCAGGCAGACGTGCTCGAAGACGATCTCGCCGACGCAATGGAAGGCTGCGATGCGGTAATTTCGACGCTGGGTGTCGCCTTCTCGCCAAGCAATGCCATGTCCCCTCCCCCGCTCTACACCAAGGGCACCGGCAATATTCTGGACGGCATGCAGCGTGCTGGCATCGACCGGATCGTGGTGATCTCTGCGGCCTTCGTCGCCGATCAGCCCAGCTTGCCGAAGTGGTTCAAACTCACGGTCGTCCCGGCGCTGCACAACATCTTGGAACAGATGAAGGAAATGGAGGCGTCTCTGGAAGAGGCAGCAAATCTCGAATGGACCGCCGTGCGTCCCGCCTGGCTCATCGAAAAGCCGGCCAACGGCGAATTGCTGGTTGATGAAGAACACCTGCCCCAGGAAGCCTTCCGCTGCCGCATAGGAGATCTCGGCGCCTTCATGGTCGATTGCGTGAAGAACGAGAAACACGTGCGCGCCAAACCCGCCGTAGGCGCACCCGAGGACGAAAAGTTTGAAAGCCCCCTCGCCCTGGGCGAAGAATTCGTCGGATTATAGGGAGCCTCGGCGCCCCGCCCACATGTTCGCATAAGACAGGAAAATGGCGGAGCAGGAGGGATTCGAACCCTCGATACGGGGTTACCGTATACACACTTTCCAGGCGTGCGCCTTCGACCACTCGGCCACTGCTCCGCATTCCCCGCCCGGACATGCCAAGCAAGGAAGGCGCGCCTCTAGCGGCGAGGCGATGATTCCGCAAGCCGGGACGGGATGCGTGTTATTGGCATTTGCATAAATGGGAGTAGGATACGGGCTGCGACGGAGCTGCGCGGATCAGGCATACCCTGCGAACTCCGTCTCGAAGCCCCCTCCTGCCCCTACAATGCGCAGGTGGGGGCTTTTGTTTTCCCGCGCACGGTGGCACGCAATGCGCGATGACGAGACCGCTGATTTCCCTCGCCGCGCTGCTTGCGCTTGCTTCCCCCTCCTTCGCGCAGGAAGCAGCGCCTGCGCCGCCCTCGCCTGCGGAGATCGTCGATCAGGCCCCCGCGGACGAATGGGTCGTCATCCCGCCCGAAGATCTGCTGGTGATGACCCTGGCGCCTGCCGCGGACGGATCGGAACGCAAGGTGGTGATCCAGCTCATGCCGGCGCCCTTCAGCCAGGACTGGGTCGCAAACATTCGCACGTTCGCGCGTGCCGGCTGGTTCGACGACATCACCGTCAACCGCGTGCAGGACAATTATGTCGCCCAGTGGGGCGATGCCAATTACGACAATCCCGAAAGCACGGGCGAGGCCAAGGCTCTGCCCGATGGCCTGATCGCGACGGACGAGCGGAACTACACGGCGCCTGGCGAGGCGATCGGCCTGTCCACCCTCCTGGCGGATTCGACCCGCGATCTTGCGCTGAAAACCGGCCATGTGCTTTCGACGAGCGACGAAACGGCCGGCGTGATCATCGCCAACGGCCTCGTCGATTCCTACGCGCAGCTTTCGCTGTTCGATCGCGGGTGGCCGCTGGCATCCAATATCGGCGCCGACGACGAAAGCGAGCCTGCAGCCGTCTGGCCGATCCATTGCTACGGCATGGTGGGCGTCGGACGGAACATGTCCCCGGATGCGGGGACGGGGGCGGAACTCTACACGGTCATCGGGCACGCGCCGCGTCATCTCGACCGCAATATCGCGCTCGTCGGCAGGGTGGTCGAAGGGATGGAGCATCTGTCCAGCCTGCCGCGCGGCAAAGGCCAGCTCGGCTTCTACGAAGACGAAGCGATGCGCACACCGATCCTCACCGTCCGGGTGGCTGCCGATCTTCCCGCATCCGAGCGTCCCTCGTTCGAATATCTCGCGACAGACGGCGCCAGTTTCGCCCGCTATGCCGAAGCGCGCGCCAATCGCCGCGACCCCTTCTTCATCGTGCCGGCGGGCGGCGCGGATGTCTGCAATATTCCGGTGCCGGTCCGGCGCACGGGCAGTCAATGACGCCGCATCGATGGCGCGAGACATGAGCTGATTGGCAAGCGCCCGCCGTCCGATCGGATGCGCGGCCTCGCCCTCCGTCAGACCTTCTGCATCAATTCGATGCGATTGCCGAAGGGGTCGGCGATATCGCCGCGCCGATAGCCTTCCAGATCCTTGCCCGGCTTGTAGCGGATCCCCGCCTTGCCCAGCTTCGCCACCAGGCCAGCCAGATCGTCGACCAGCAATGCCGGATGCGCCCGGCGCGACGGGAGGAAACCTTCCTCCACCCCGCAGTGGATGGCAATGCCGGCGCCTTCGAACCAGCAGCCGCCGTTGACGGCCAGATGTGCGGGCTTTGCCACCTCGGCAAGCCCCATGACATCGACCCAGAAACGCCGTGCATGCGGCTCGCCCCCATGGGGCATGGCCAGTTGCACGTGGTCGATGCCGATGACGGCGGTCATACCCGCTCCGCCTGAGCGATGGAATCGCTGGCGCGCAGGGCACTGAGAATACGGTTGAGGTGGGGTACGTCCTGTACTTCCAGATCGATTTCGTAGGTGGTGAACGGATGGTCGAGCTGGGTCTGGTCGAGGCTCGTCACGTTGACGTGGTTCTGCGCGAAGATACCCGCCATCTCGGCCAGCGTGCCCGGTCGGTCGTACAGCGTCACCCGCAGGCGCCCCGTTGCCCCGCGCGACCGCTTGCCCCACGACAGGTCGAGCCAGTCACTATCGATACCGCTGGCAAGGTGATGGCAGTCGATCGTGTGCACTTCGACGCCTTCATTGGGCTTGCGCAGCCCGACAATCCGATCGCCGGGCACCGGGTGGCAGCATTCCGCCAGCTTGAAGCCGACGCCCGGCGTCAGCCCGCGGATCGACAGGGCCTTGCCGCTCTTCGCCCAGTCGGGCTCGTCCTCCAGCTCGGCCGTGCTTCCCGGAACCAGCGCCTCCATCACCTCGCGATCGGAAATCTTGGCCGATCCGATGGCGTAATAGAGGTCCTCTTCCTCGTCCATTTCCAGTCGCCGCAACGCCTCGCGCTGGGCTTTCTTGCCGATCTTTGCCGGCACCCGCAAAGCGATTTCGTCGAACAGCTTCTTGCCGATTTCTGCCACTTCGGCGCGTTCCTTCAGGCGCACTGCGCGGCGGATGGAAGCACGGGCCTTGCCGGTGACGACAAAGCCCAGCCAGCTCATCTGCGGATCGGCCTGCGCGCTCTTGATGATCTCGACCACGTCGCCATTGTTCAGCTGGGTGCGCAGCGGCATGTGCCGCCCGTTGATCTTGGCGCCCACCGTCTGCGCGCCCAGATCGGTGTGAACGGCGAATGCGAAATCGACCGGCGTCGCCCCCTTGGGCAGCTGGAACAGCGCGCCCTTGGGCGTGAAAGCGAAGATGCGATCCTGATAAATGGCCAGCCGCGTGTGCTCCAGCAGCTCTTCGGGATCGTGGCTCGCATCCACGATCTCGATCAGATCGCGCAGCCAGGCAACCTGCCCGTCGGGGCGATTGCCCTGCTTGTAGGCCCAGTGCGCGGCAAAGCCGAATTCGTTGATCCGGTGCATTTCGCGGGTGCGCAGCTGCACCTCGACCCGCATGGATTTGCCATAGATCAGCGAGGTATGGAGCGAACGATACCCGTTGTTCTTCGGGGTCGAGATATAGTCCTTGAACTTGCCGGGCAGGAACTGCCACGTCGTATGCAGCACACCCAAAGCGCGGTAGCAGTCCGACACTTCCTCGCAGATGATGCGGAAGGCCATGATGTCCGTCACCTGTTCGAAGCTCACATGGCGCTCGGCCATCTTGCGCCAGATCGAATAGGGGTGCTTTTCGCGGCCCGATACTTCGGTGGTTATCCCGGCTTCCGCCAGCGCGTGTTTCATGTCGAGCGCGATGGCATCGACCTGCCCGCCATCCTCGCTGCGGATCTGGTCCAGCCTCTGGGTGATGGTCCGGAAGGCTTCGGGTTCCAGCTGTTCGAACGCGAGCATCTGCATCTCGCGCATGTATTCGTACAGCCCGATCCGCTCTGCCAGCGGGGCATAGATGTCCATCGTCTCGCGCGAGATGCGCTGGCGCTTTTCCGGGTTCTTGATGAAATGCAGCGTGCGCATGTTGTGCAGCCGGTCGCCCAGCTTCACCAGCAGCACGCGGATATCCTCGCTCATGGCCAGCAGGAACTTGCGCAGGTTTTCCGCCGCGCGCTCGTTCTCGGGCATCTGCTCGATCTTGGACAGCTTGGTCACGCCGTCCACCAGCCGCGCGACATCGGTGCCGAAATTCGCCTCGATGTCGTCGATCGTCGCCAGCGTGTCTTCCACCGTGTCGTGCAGCAGCGCGGTAGCGATGGTTTCCTGGTCGAGTTTCAGATCGGTCATCAGCCCGGCGACTTCGACCGGGTGGCTGAAATAGGGATCGCCGCTCGCCCGGGTCTGCGTGCCGTGCTTCTGCACCGTATATACATAGGCACGGTTGAGCATCGCCTCATCGGCGTCGGGGTCGTATTCCTTGACCCGCTCTACGAGTTCGTATTGGCGCAGCATTCTGTTCTGACGATGTGGGCAAACCCTACCGCAATGCAACGCAAAAGTGCCTCGGGTCCGACTAAATACGTTCGCGCAGCGCGGTGAGGAACAGCTCTGGCTCGTCGACCCGGAATGCCACCCGCTCGACCGTCCGTGTTTTACCAAAAAGCCCGCGATGCCGGATCGGCCTTCTCAACCGCAAGATAATGTTCGGATGCGCCAGAATGGCGGCATGTAGAACGTCGCTGCGTTTGGTGTCTTCCATTGAAATGGCCGCATCGACGCCTGCAATCTCGCAATGCGGCACCGCGAAGTCGGTCAGCGTTCCTGCCCGCACACGCACTATGTTTTCGTCCATCAGCACGGGATAAATCCGGAACGCCTTCATCAGTGCAATGGTGAAAAGCAAACCCCAGACGCCCAGCGCAAACAGTATCCATGCTGCCATGGCGCTCCAGTGGCTGACCAGCAGATGCATCACTCCAATCTCGATCAGCTGAAGTACCAGCAAAGTGGCAATCATCGGATTGACTATGCGGTGACAGCTGAAGCTCTGCGTTTTCGCAGGGACATCGGGCTGTGCGCCCCAGCTGAACAGCGCCAGGCGAAGCATGGTGAATTCATACGCTGCCATTCGCACAAGCAATTCGGGCAGCACCTGCTGCGCAGCCTGCGCGATGGACCCGGTCCGCCCAAAGACGCGTATGGCCCGCCACAGGCTCCACCCGGCATAGGTGGCCACGGTCAGAGCCATCGCCAGAACTACGGCGTGCATGTCGAGCAGCGCAGCGCGAACCGGATCGGCAGCGCCCAGGGTCGCGACCAGAAAACCCGTCGCGATTGCGCCCAGCACGGCGCGCAGTTGCGGCCGGTTGCGCGGCGCCTTTGCGATGAGCGCCAACGTTAGGCTGTCGGCGGCAATCCATAGAAAGCACAAGGCGGCAGTGCGCGGATAGCGAGCGGCAATTTCACTGTGAGTGGCCATGCGCGCGGCAAAGATTACCAAGAGCGGCGCAAGAAGCAGAAGTATCGGGCGAAGCCGGTTCGGGAGTGAATACAGCACAGGCCATCTCCTTCATTTGCGTCCTAACCTGCCCCCGCGAACACAACAATTGTCCGCGGCGCAACGACATATGCAAGAAATGGAAGGTGGGTCGGCGGCCCACGGGTGGCCAGCGCGATCATAGCACCCTAATCGGGTCGACGTCTGCGCGAGTATCAGGAGCGACACCATGACCGACACGAGAACCGAAACCGACTCCATCGGACCGATCGATGTGGCGAGCAGCGCCTATTGGGGGGCGCAGACGCAGCGCAGTCTGGAAAACTTCCCTTTCCCCGCTCACCAGCGCATGCCGATCCAGATCGTCCATGCACAGGCCGCGGTGAAACAGGCCGCCGCGCGCATCAATCGCAAGCACGGGCTGGACGGGAAGCTGGCCGACGCCATCGAAGCCGCCGCAACGGCAATCCGCAAGGGCGACTATGACGAAGAGTTCCCGCTGACAATCTTCCAGACCGGCAGCGGCACCCAGACGAACATGAACGTCAACGAGGTGATCGCCGGAATTGCGAACGAACGGCTCGCCGGTACGCGCGGGGGGAAGGAGCCGGTCCATCCCAACGACCACGTCAACAAATCGCAAAGTTCGAACGACAGCTTCCCCACCGCGCTTCATGTAGCAACGGCGCTCGCCACCCGCGATGCGCTGCTGCCCGCGCTCGACCGGCTGACCTCCTCGCTCAATGCCAAGGTCGAAGCCTTCGCAGATATCGTGAAGATCGGGCGCACCCATACGCAGGATGCCACCCCGCTGACCCTGGGGCAGGAATTCTCCGGCTATGTGGCGCAGCTAACAAGCTGCAAGGCACGCATCGAGGGCGCTCTCAATGGCAATATCCGCAAGCTGGCCATTGGCGGAACTGCCGTCGGCACCGGGCTGAATGCGCCCGATGGCTGGGCCGAGGACATGAGCGGCGCGATTAGCGAGATCACCGGCTTCGAATTCGAACCTGCGCCGAACAAGTTCGAACAACTGGCGGCAAAGGATGGGCTCGTCTTTTTCTCCGGCGCGCTCAACACGCTGGCGGTGGCGCTCAACAAGATCGCCAACGACATCCGCTTTCTCGGCTCCGGTCCGCGCTCGGGCCTTGGCGAACTGTCGCTGCCCGCCAACGAGCCGGGCAGTTCGATCATGCCGGGCAAGGTCAATCCGACGCAGTGCGAGATGCTGACCATGGTTGCCGCGCAGGTGATCGGCAACAACCAGGCCGTGACCGTCGGCGGCATGCAGGGGCAGTTCGAACTCAACGTCTTCATGCCGCTGATCGGCTCGAACGTAATCCGCTCCATCGAACTGCTGGCGATCGGGATGGAGAGCTTCGCCGAACGCTGCGTGGACGGGATCGAAGCGAACAGGGACCAGATCGCCGCCCTGGTCGACAGGTCGCTCATGCTGGTCACCGCGCTCGCCCCCGAAATCGGTTACGACAACGCCGCGACGATCGCGAAACACGCGCACAAGAACGGCCAGACCCTCAAGGAAGCCGCGCTCGAACTGGAACTGGTCGATGCGGAAACATTCGACCGCCTGGTCCGTCCAGAGGACATGGTCTGAATTTCTGGACCGGTCACGAACAGACGGAGGGACAGCACAATGGCATCGCTCAACAAAAAGAGGGCATGGCACTTCGCTGTCGATCGCGGCGGCACCTTTACCGATGTCGTTGCCGTAACGCCCGATGGGGCGCTGGTGACCGACAAGCTGCTCTCGGAAAATCCCGGCCATTATGCGGATGCGGCGAGCGAAGCCGTGCGGCGCCTCATGGAGCGGCATGGGAATGGCGCCATCGCGGAACTGCGGATCGGGACAACGGTCGCGACGAATGCGCTGCTCGAACGCAAGGGCGAGCGGCTTGCCCTCGCCATCACCCGCGGCTTCGGGGATGCGCTGCGTATCGGCAACCAGGCACGGCCGGATATCTTCGCGCGGCATATCGTCCTGCCTGAACAGCTGGCCTCGCAGGTGGTGGAAATCGACGAGCGGGTTTCCGCCGATGGCGAGGTACTGACTGCCCTTGACGAGCAAGAGGCGCGTCGGGCTTTCGAAGGGCTGCGTGCCGACGGCGTCGATGCGCTCGCCATCGTGCTGATGCACGGCTGGAAATATCGCGATCACGAGGAACGGCTGGCCGCCATCGCGCGCGACATGGGCTTTGCGCAGATCAGCGTCAGTCACGAGGTTGCGCCGCTCATTCGCCTGATCCCGCGCGGCGACACGACCGTCGTCGATGCCTATCTCTCGCCGGTCCTGCGACGCTATACCGACACGCTTCAGGCCGGTCTGCCGGAAACCGACAGCCTGCGCTTCATGCAATCGAACGGCGGGCTGGCAGAAGTCGGCGCATTTCGCGGGAAGGATGCCATTCTGTCCGGTCCGGCGGGCGGCGTCGTCGGCATGGTCGCTGCGGGCAAGCCACTGGGCCATGACAAGCTCATCGGCTTCGACATGGGCGGGACCAGCACCGATGTCGCGCATTATGCGGGCGAATACGAGCTGACCGGCGATAGCGTGGTGGCCGGCGTGCGCGTCGCCGCCCCGATGATGCAGATCCACACCGTTGCCGCAGGGGGCGGATCGATCTGCCAGTTCGACGGCGGGCGGTTCACGGTCGGCCCGGAAAGCGCGGGCGCGGATCCGGGCCCCGCCTGCTATCGCAAGGGCGGCCCGCTGACAGTGACTGACTGCAACCTGTTTCTTGGCCGAATTGACCCTGCATTCTTCCCGAACGTCTTTGGTTCGGACGGCAATCAAACGCTTGATCCGCATGCATCCCACAACCGTCTGAAGGAAATCGCCGACGCGCTTCCACACCCCAGATCGCTGGAGGAAATCGCGGAAGGCTTCCTCGATATCGCGGTCGACAACATGGCGAATGCGATCCGCAAGATCAGTGTGGCGCGCGGGCACGATGTGACGACCTATGCCCTCGCCTGCTTCGGTGGAGCGGGCGGACAGCATGCCTGCAGGGTCGCCGACGCTCTCGGCATGGAAACCGTTCTCGTCCACCCGCTCGCCGGCATTCTCTCCGCCTACGGTATTGGCTTGGCCCCGGTGAAAGCCATCCGCGAAGTCAGTCTCGTCAGAAAGCTCGGTGAGAGCTTCGCCGCAGAGCTAGCGGACCTCGAGGCTCAGGCGCGCCGGGCCTTGCTGGACCAAGGTATCGAAAACAGCGAGATCGTGCTCGAAAGCCACGCCCGCCTGCGGTTCGAAGGCAGTGACAGCTTGCTGCCGATCGATTGCGGCGATGTCGCTACGATGGGCCGGACGTTCCGCGCCCTCCACCGCCAGCGGTTCGGCTATTCCGATGACCAAGCGCCGATCGTGGTCGAGGCTCTGAGCGTCGAAGCCAGCGGGATGACTGGCGGCCTCGGCAGTGCAGTGGCCCAGCCGGTTGCTGCCAGCGGCAAGCCCTCGGGCACATGGCAGACCATCGAGCGCGCGGCGATGCGCGCAGGCGACGTCGTGCATGGTCCGGTTCTGGTGATCGATCCGGCATCGACGACAGTCGTCGAAGGCGGATGGCAGGCCCGGCTCGCGGAAGAAGGCAGCCTCGTACTCACACGCAGCGAACCGCTTCAGCGCGACCGTGCGGCAGGGACCGAGGTAGACCCGGTCCGGCTCGAAATTTTCAACAATCTCTTCATGGCGATCGCAGAAGAGATGGGCGTCGTTCTCCAGTCGACGGCGACTTCGGTAAACATCAAGGAACGGCTCGATTTCTCCTGCGCCCTGTTCGACGGATCGGGCGAACTGATCGCCAATGCGCCGCACATTCCCGTCCATTTAGGTTCGATGGGCGACAGTATCGCCCGCGTTATCGAAGCGCGGGGCGACGCTCGCGACGGGCGCGGCTTCAGGCGGGGTGACGCCTATGTGCTCAACGATCCGCATCGCGGCGGAACTCACCTTCCCGACATCACCGTGATCGTCCCCGTTTTCTTCGACGACAATGCTTCGGAACCCGGCGCGTTCGTGGCGGCGCGCGGGCATCATTCGGATATTGGCGGGATTGCACCGGGATCGATGCCACCCGAAAGCCGGACTATCGAGGAAGAAGGCGTACTTATCGATAATGCCCTGCTGGTCGATGCCGGGCATTTCCGCGAGGCGGAAATGCGCGAGGTCCTCGCTGCGGCAACGCATCCTGCGCGCAATCCGGATCGCAACATCTCCGATCTGCGCGCGCAGCTTGCCGCATGCACCCGCGGGGAGTCACTGCTTCAGTCAGCCGCGCGCGATCAGGGAGCGGACGTGGTGGCCGCCTATATGAACCACGTTCTCGCCAATGCGGAGGAAAGCGTCAGGCGGCTGCTCGACCGGCTGGACGACGGCACATTCGCCTATCCGATGGACAACGGTGCGGTGGTGAAGGTAGCCATCCGGATCAACCGGGATGAGCGATCGGCGGTCTTCGATTTCACCGGCACCAGTGGACAATTGCCCGATAATTTCAACGCGCCCAAATCCATAACACGCGCAGCGGCACTCTATGTCGTGCGCACGCTGATCGACGATGCCATTCCCATGAACGATGGCTGCCTGCGTCCTGTCGAACTGGTTGTGCCGGAAGGATCGATGCTCAATCCGCGCCCGGGGGCTGCCGTGGTGGCAGGCAATGTCGAGACAAGTCAGGTCGTGACCGACGCGCTCTTCGCAGCGACCGGCAGACTGGCACCGAGCCAGGGCACGATGAACAATTTCACCTTCGGTGACGGCGCCGATCAATATTACGAAACGATCTGCGGCGGATCGGGCGCCGGCGTCGACCATGATGGGACCAGCGCCGTGCAGACCCATATGACCAATTCGCGGCTGACCGATCCGGAAATACTGGAAAGTCGACTATCGGTCCGTCTCGACACCTTCTCCATTCGGCGGGGGTCCGGCGGAAATGGCGAATATCGCGGCGGAGATGGCGTTGAACGCCGGATCACTTTCCTCCACCCGATGCGCGCCAATATGCTGGCGAACCGGCGGGAGATCGCGCCGCGCGGCATCTGCGGCGGCACTGATGCAGCGCCGGGCCGCAATTGGATCGAGCGTGCAGACGGCTCACGAGAAAATCTCGGCGCTACGGGCTCGGGCGACATGCAGCCCGGCGACACATTCGTCATCCTCACCCCCGGCGGCGGAGGCTTCGGCCCTCCCCGCCAGAAGTGAGGATCGCTATCAGACGGCCGCGTCGCGTTTGACCGTGATGACCTGAGGATAGGTGAATTCCTTCAAGCCATCGACGCCATATTCGGCGCCGAAGCCCGACTGCTTGTGCCCGCCGAAGGGAGCGAACGGCGAGAGGTGCATGAATTCATTGATCCAGACCGTACCCGTTTCGAGCTGTTCCGCGATTTCGACACCCTTGTCTGTATCTTTGGTCCAGACTGCACCGGCGAGGCCGTAATCCGAATTGTTCGCGCGTTCGATGACTTCGTCGATCGTGTCGAATTTCAGAAGCGGCATGACGGGGCCAAACTGTTCTTCGGCCACGATCCGCGCATCTTCCGGTGGGTTGTCGAGTATCGTGATCGGCACGTAATATCCGGTGCCGGACGGGTCCTTGTCGCCTCCGGTCAGGAATTTGTAGCCATTGTCCTTCGCATCCTGGATCAGTTCGAGCACGCGCTCATACTGCTTCTTGTTTTGGATCGGGCCAACGCCGGTACCCTGCTGCGAACCATCGCCAACCACAACGGTGTTTGCATAAGCAGCGATCGCCTTGGACAGGTCGTCGTAAATATCCTTGTGAATGTAGACGCGCTTGGCCGCGATGCAGACCTGCCCAGCATTGGAAAAGCTCGACCAGAATAGCTGCTCTGCGACTTTTTCGACATCGGCATCCGGCAGTACGATCGACGCGTCATTACCGCCAAGCTCGAGCGTGATACGCTTCAGGTCGCCGCTCGCGCCTGCCATGATTTTCTTGCCCGTGGCAGTCGACCCGGTGAAGGTAATCTTGTCGATGTCCGGGTGCTCGGTAATCAGCGGGCCCAAGGTATCTTCTCCGGTGATGATGTTCACCGTACCGGCCGGCACCACATCCTTGATCAATTCCGCAATGCGCAGCGTAGTCAGCGGCGTGAACGGCGATGGCTTGAGCACGATCGTGCAGCCTGCGACCAGCGCAGGCACGATCTTCTGGATGGCCATCATGATCGGGAAGTTCCAAGGCACGATCCCACCGACCACGCCCACAGGCACACGGCGGGTACGCGACAGACGCGTATCATCGTCCTGGCTGATCACGTCATCCAATGTCAGCGTCGATTGCGCAGCAGCAAGGCCGGCTGCGCCGTAAATTTCCTGTTGCGCCTGCGTATGGGGCTTGCCCTGCTCGCTGGTCAGCAGGCGATAGAGTTCGTCGGCATTTCCCTTGATCGCTGCCGCGATACCCTGGACCACTTTCTGACGTTCTTCCTGCGGGGTTTTCTTCCATTCCTTGAACGCGCGTCGCGCGGCAGCGACGGCACGGTCCAGTTCATCCTTGCCGCAGGCTGGTACGCGCCCGACCACCTGCTCGTTGGCAGGGTTCAGAACCTCCAGCCACTCGCCATTGTCGACCATTTCGCCGTCGATCAGGTTCTTATAGTCTGTCATCGCTTTTCTCTCCTTGCCGGAATCCAGGAATTTTCTCTCCGCAATATCCTGTCGGGATTCGTTGCATGATGCAACGGGTCTTGCGGCGCGGCCAGAAATTGGAGACAGAAGCACCGGAAAGGAGAGCGATGCAGACCTTCGCAACCGAAGCGGTCGACTGGCCGGACACGGCGACGCGCCTGCGCGACCAGGTCCGTGATCTGGTTGCGCAGCACGGCGAGCGAGATCCTGTTCGCCGGGCAAACAGCTGGACCAAGCCGAACCCCGCCTTCAGCCGCAAATTGGGTGATGCGGGCCTGCTCGGCATGACCTGGCCCAAGGAGTACGGGGGGCACGAGCGCAGCCAGCTTGAACGCTATGTAGTGATCGAAGAACTGCTGGCGGCTGGTGCCCCGGTCGGGGCGCACTGGATCGCGGACCGGCAGAGCGGGCCGCTGCTGCTGCGTCTCGGCAACGACAGATTGAAGCGGCGCTGGGTACCCGCGATTGCCCGCGGCGAGGCATTTGCCTGCATCGGCCTTAGCGAACCGGGCTCGGGTTCGGACCTTGCCTCGGTCCGCACGTCGGCACGCCGTGACGGCGACGAGTGGATCATCAACGGCCAGAAGGTGTGGACCACCGGCGCACATATCAGCCATTTCATGATTGCCCTTGTCCGCAGCGAAGCAGGCAGCGAGCGACAGGCCGGATTGTCGCAATTCGTCATTCCGATTGATGCGCCGGGCGTCACGGTTAAACCGATCATAGACCTGACGGGTGCGCATGAATTCAACGAGGTGTTTTTCGAGGATGTCGGCTTGCCAGCCGATGCACTTTTGGGGGTCGAAGGCGAGGGCTGGAAGCAGGCCACTGCCGAGCTCTCGCTCGAACGGTCGGGGCCGGAGCGATACCTGTCGTCCATGGTGCTCTTTCTGGAACTGGTGCGATATGCTGGAACGCGGACAGATCCTGCGCTCCAGCAACTGGTCGGCCGCCTTGCCGCAGAAGCGTGGACCTTGCGATTGATGAGCGCATCGGTCGCGGCCAAGCTTGCACGAGGCGAGGACCCGGCGCTGGAAGCGACCATCGTCAAGGATCTTGGCAATTCGTACGAGCAGGCGATCCCACAACTGGTCCAGGCTGCTATCGATTTCGGCGACGCAGATGCCGAGGTGCTACGAGCCGTCTGCTTCTACCTGCTGCAGGTAAGCCCGAGCTTCTCGCTGCGTGGCGGCACGCGGGAGATCATCCGGGGAATTATCGCACGCGGATTGGGCCTCAGATGAGTGACACGCGCCGCATGCTGGCTGAAATGGTCGATCCTCTTTTCGCAGAAATGGGCTCGGCAGCCATTGTCGAGCGTGACATTGCGCGGCTGGAAGAGCTCGGGCTGCCAAACCTTCTGGTTCCAGAAGCGAAGGGCGGCTTCGGCGGCAGCTGGCTCGATGCGCTGACAGTCTTTCGCCTGGCCGGCTATCACGCCCTTGGCATCGACCTGCCGAAGCTCATCGTGAAGCGGGCAGCAGTAGCAGACACTGAGTTGGCAATGGCTTTTGCCCGCGCCTGTCAGATTGCGGGCGCTCTGGACGCGGCGCTGGCCTTGTCGATCGCCTATGCCAATGAGCGCCAGCAATTCGGCAGGCCGCTCGGAAAATTCCAGGCCGTACAGCAGTCTCTCGCGAGCTTTGCCTGCGAAGCGGCAGCGGCCAATTGCGCTGCGATGGGTGCGGCACAGGCGCTCGATCGCGGTAACGCCGAATTCGAAGTCGCCGCTGCCAAGCTCCGCGCGAACCGGGCGGTCGAAATGGGCACCAGTGTTGCTCATCAGGTTCACGGCGCAATCGGCTTCACGGAAGAATACGCGTTAGCCCCCCTGACCCGGCGGTTGTGGCAATGGCGTTCCGAGTACGGCAACGATGCCTATTGGAGCGCTCGGCTCGGCAGTAAGGTAATCGCGCAAGGGGCAGAGCGGTTCTGGCCGAAACTTTCCGCGCGAACCGACCATACCTAGCCGCGCTGTGCAATCCTAGCGCAGCAAATCGCCGGCACTATGCCAGCGCAAGCACCCCCGTAAGAATGTTGCGCACTAGGTCGACCTGCCCCCGAGCGCCCGTCTTCGCATAGATTTTCTTTGAATAGTATCGGGCGGTTTCAACGGTAAGGGCGTGCGCTTCTGCCGCTTCGACAATTGATAATCCTTGCGCCAGCGACCAGGCAAGGCGCGCTTCTGCAGGCGTCAGATCGAACAGATCGACTAATTGCTCATGGCGGTCGGCGGAGGATGAGCGGTCACCGCGCAGGTAGACAACCGCGACCGCCTTGTCCTTTCCCGCCAGCAAATTGATGCGCGTGGGCGCAACAAGAATATCGATCCATGGGTCCTTGCTGATGTTGATCGCTTGAGGGCGATGTCGGCGGTCGGCCGCCATCGCCTTGGCAAGTGCTGTCAGTTCACGATCCACATGGGGCGAAGATGGCACGAGGCGATCATAGGGACCCCGCCTGAGTGCGCCCGATCGGCGCAGGAAGCTGTCTGCCTGACTGTCCAGATCGACTATCCGGCAACGCTCGTCCAATGCAATCCAGCCAAAGTTCATACGCCGGAACGCCTCCTCGCTCACGGATGCACGGCTACGTTCGCGCTCGATCGTTTCGAGGACCCTCAGGGCCACACGTAAATGCGGGACCAGAGCCGTCAGCAGGCTGGCGATCTTTGCCGTTGGCGGCGCTTGCGCCAGAACCGCCAGCGTTAGAACGATGCCGGCCCCTTCCACGCGCACTGCGCGCAGGCCAGCATCATCATAGCCGATCTCCTCACCTGAATAGACGCGCCCGTTGCGCATTTCCTCCGCCACGAACCCGATCAATTCGCCGTCATGTAGGGCCACGCCGTCTGTATCGCCCGTACCGGTCAGCCACATGGCCACGCCCTCGGCCTCGCAGACCCGGCGCATCAGTCGCAGGAAGGTTAGCCACATGGGCTGCTCGAATACGCCCGAATGGAGCGGGATGAGCAATTCCGTCTCGCCAAGATTAGGGATGCGCATGCAACCATTTCTATCACCTCCCATTTGGGAGGTCCATTGGCTATGCAGCTTCCTATTTCTCACCTGAGAAACGCGGAGCCGATCCATGACCGACGCCAAATCCCTGACCCATCTCCAACGGCTCGAAGCCGAGAGCATTCATATCATGCGCGAAGTCGTCGCAGAGGCGGAAAAGCCCGTGATGCTTTATTCGATCGGCAAGGACAGTGCCGTCATGCTGCACCTTGCGAAGAAAGCATTCTATCCATCGCCCCCGCCCTTTCCGCTCATGCATGTCGACACGACGTGGAAGTTCAAGGACATGTATGCGCTGCGGGAAAAGGCTGCCGAAGAAGCGGGGATGGAACTGATCGTACATCAGAACCCAGACGCCGCGGCGCGAGGGATAAACCCTTTCGATCATGGCCCGCTACATACCGATATGTGGAAGACGGAAGGGTTGAAGCAAGCGCTCGATAAATACGGTTTCGACGCGGCATTCGGCGGCGCCCGACGCGACGAAGAGAAGAGCCGCGCCAAGGAGCGCATTTTCTCGTTCCGCACTGCCACGCACGGCTGGGACCCGAAAAACCAGCGGCCCGAGCTTTGGAACCTCTACAACGCACGCAAGAAAAAGGGCGAGAGCATCCGCATCTTCCCGCTTTCCAACTGGACCGAGCTCGACATCTGGCAATACATCATGGCCGAAGATATCGAGATCGTGCCGCTCTATTTCAGCGCGAAGCGGCCAACGTACGAACATGATGGCGGGCTGTTCATGGCCGACGACATCGAAAGATTGGAGCGGGTGATCGGACACCGTCCGGAGATAATAGAACGTTCGATCCGCTTCCGCACCCTTGGATGCTTCCCCCTTACCGGGGCCGTGGAAAGCGAAGCTGCGACACTGCAGGAAGTGGTGCAGGAGATGTTACTGACGACCACCAGCGAACGGCAGGGGCGCGTGATCGACAAGGACGCAGGGGATGCGTCAATGGAGAAGAAAAAGCAGGAGGGTTACTTCTGATGACCGATCCGATTTATCAGACCGATGCTCTGATCGCCGAAGATATCGAAGCCTATCTGGAGCAGCATCAGAACAAATCGATGCTGCGCTTCATCACTTGCGGCAGCGTAGATGACGGTAAATCCACCTTGATCGGTCGCCTGCTGTACGATTCCAAGGTGATCTTCGAAGACCAACTCGCCGCTCTGGAAAACGACAGCCGGCGGGTCGGGACCCAGGGTCAGGATATCGACTTTGCGCTGCTGGTCGACGGGCTCGCTGCCGAGCGCGAACAAGGCATTACGATCGATGTCGCCTATCGCTTTTTCGCGACGGAGAAACGCAAGTTCATCGTCGCAGATTGCCCGGGTCACGAGCAATACACGCGCAACATGGTCACCGGCGCATCGACAGCCGATTGTGCCGTCATTCTTATCGACGCGCGCAAGGGCGTGCTGGTCCAGACCCGTCGCCACAGCTTCTTGTGCCACCAGCTTGGCATCAGGAACCTCGTGTTGGCAGTGAATAAGATGGATTTGATCGATTACGATGAGACCAGGTTCAACGCCATCGTTTCCGATTACGCAAAGTTTGCAGAAAGTATCGGCATCGAAAGCTTCACCGCCGTTCCGATATCGGGCCTCGCGGGCGACAATATCACCTCGCGGTCGGACAACACGGATTGGTATGGCGGTCCGGTTCTCATCGACCTTCTGGAAACGATGCAGATCAGCAATACTGCCAGCCAGGAGATGCCCTTCCGCATGCCCGTCCAATGGGTAAATCGTCCCAATCTCGACTTTCGCGGCTTCTCGGGACTGATCGCTAGCGGCACCGTGAAGCCGGGCGACGAATTACGTTCTCTCCCTTCGGGCAAGACCAGCACGGTAAAATCGGTGGTCACCATGGACGGGGAACTCGACGAAGCGGTTGCGGGCCAATCCATCACGATCACTCTGGAGGAAGAGATCGATTGTTCGCGCGGCGATGTGCTTGCCACTGCCGACGACCCTCCCGAAGTCGCTGACCAGTTCGAAACCACCATAGTTTGGATGGACGACGAGCCGCTCGTCGTCGGCCGCGGCTACTGGCTCAAACTGGGCACGCAGATGGTCAGCGTAACAATCGCCGAACCTAAATACGAAATCGATGTCAATACGATGGAACATCTCGCATCGCAGACGCTGAATCTGAATCAGATCGGAGTCTGCGAGATTACGACCGACAGGCGCATCGTCTTCGATCCCTATACAGAAAATCGCGCGCTGGGCGGCTTCATCCTGATCGACAAGATCACCAACCACACCGTGGGCGCAGGGATGCTGCATTTCAGCCTGCGCCGCAGCCAGAACGTCCATTGGCAGCCTACCGATATTACACGCGACCACCACGCTTCCATGAAAAACCAGACGCCGCGGGTGCTCTGGTTCACCGGGCTGTCGGGTTCGGGAAAATCGACTATCGCGAACGAAGTCGAGAAGAAGCTGGCCCTCATGAACCGGCATACCTTCCTGCTCGATGGCGACAATGTTCGCCACGGGCTGAACAAGGATCTCGGCTTTACCGAAAGCGACCGGATCGAGAATATCCGCCGGATAGGCGAAGTTGCGAAACTCATGACCGATGCCGGCCTGATCGTGCTGACAGCCTTCATCAGCCCTTTTCGCGCCGACCGGCAGTTGGTGCGGGACATGATCGATGGAGGCGAATTCATCGAGATACACGTCGATACGCCGCTGGAAATTGCCGAGGCGCGCGATGTGAAGGGGCTTTACAAGAAGGCGCGCGAGGGGAAGCTGAAGAACTTCACCGGTATCGACAGCCCTTACGAACCACCGGAAAGTCCGGAAATTCGCGTCAACACGGTGGAGATGACACCCGAAGAGGCGGCGGACCATATCATCGCGAAGATCTTGCCATTGAAGTAGGCGCGCCGACGGATGTAAAGGATGCATGCTCGCACCAGATGGTCGTGGGCTGGCCGTCCGCGCCATTTCGGTAACCTGAGAAATCGATGCAAATCAGCGAACGTACTTACCAGATCGCACTAGTCGAAGATGACGGCGCTCTGCGTACTTTGCTGACCCGCTATCTCCGACAGAGCGGTTTTCCCGTTCGCGGGTATGCAACCGCTGCAGAATTTCGGGCATCTGCCGACCAATTCGACCTGGTCATTCTCGATGTCATGCTCCCTGCCACCAGCGGTCTCGACCTGTGCCGATGGTTGCGCGAAAGGAGTAAGGTTCCGATCATCTTCATCAGTGCACGGTCGAGCCATACCGACCGGATCGTGGGGCTGGAACTTGGTGCGGACGACTATCTGATCAAGCCGGTCGACCCAGGCGAACTGGTTGCGCGAATCCGATCCGTATTGCGCCGTTCGGAAGAAGCCGGACAGCGTGACATGGCAGACTATGCATCGATCGTTCGGTTCGAAGGCTGGCAAATGGACCGTCGCCGGCGCGAGCTGTTTGCCCCGGAAGGTTCACGCGTATCCATTTCGGAAGCGGAATTCGACCTCCTCAACGTGTTCATCGACATGCCACAGCGCGTTATTGGCCGGGACACTCTGCTCGAGCATTCCAGAAGCCGCTTGCCGGGCCGCGACCACAGCGATCGCAGCGTAGACGTGCTTGTCAGCCGTCTGCGGCGCAAGCTCGGGTCTGTCGATGGCGGGCGCGACTTGATCCGCACCGTGCGCGGCGTGGGATACGTCTTTACTGCGTCAGTAGAGGCTTGATGGCACGACACAGTCTCTGGCCCAAGGGTCTGACCGGAAGGGTAATCCTCGTTCTGGTGCTGGCCGTGCTGTTCCAGTTTCTTGCCGGCAGCGTGCTAATTCGCACCGGAGAGATGCACATACAGCGGCAGGATCTAGGGCGACGGGTTGCCGAACAGGTGCTGATCGCGGAACGTATCATTACTGCCGCCGATCGATCGGACCGCAGTCGCCTGCTCGAAAGCCTGTCTACAATCCATACGAAACTGGAACTCGTCGAAGGCAGCCCGGACATCGGTCCGGGCATAGATGCGGAAGCCAGGGAAATTGCGAATGCAATTTTCGAGTTCGAGCCAGCCCTGACCAATTACGAATTACGCCTCTCTCTCGAGACAGGTTCATTCCTCAACCTTGAGCGACAAGTCATTGGCGCTATCGAGATAGACGAAGACACATGGATTGGCTTCACCACGCAGGAAAGGGTCGCCGACTGGCGGCTCCTGCTGGAAACCTCGATCCGGGTTGGACTGATAGCCGTACTGATCCTTGGATCCGCCGCCGTGCTTGTCCGTACGCTGAGCGCGCCCCTTCGCCGGCTGTCGGAAAATGCGCAGTTGATCGGAACGTCCGGGCGGATCTTTTTCGATGATACCACCGGTCCGGAAGAACTGCGCGAGGTTTCGCGGGCTCTGAACGCAATGCAGGAACGGCTGGAAGGCGTGATCGATCAGCGAACGCAAGCGCTGCTTGCGGTCGGCCATGATCTGCGCACGCCGCTGGCCCGGTTACGTCTGCGAGTGGATGGAATCGAAGATAGGACGGATCGAAGCGCGGCACGTGAGGACATCGATCAGATGACGCGCATGCTGCAAGAGCTCATAGAGTTCTTCGAGACTGGCGAGAGTCAGTTGGATCGCGAACCGACAGAACTGTCCAGTCTGTGCCAGATGATCGCGGAGGCCTTCGACGACTTGGGAGGGGATGTTCGTTTCAAAGGTCCTGACCGCCTGGTAATCGACGCCGTGCACGATCATCTGGCAAGGGCCATTGAGAATCTGGTCGATAACGCCATCAAATATGGCGGCGACGCGACGATCATGCTCGCCACCGATCCAGACTGGGCCATTGTGTCGGTAGAAGATAACGGCCCCGGCATCCCTGCATCGCAATTCGCTCGGGTGATGCACCCATTTGAGCGATCCGACGCAGCGCGCTCTGGCAGGCATCCCGGGATGGGCCTTGGGCTGAGCATCGCTCGCAACGTCGCGGAGGCCCATGGCGGCCGTCTCGAACTCGCGAACCGCACCGGCGGAGGGCTTCGGGCGACGCTGAAGTTCCCCAAAAAATAGCACCTGCAACACTTTGTTACATTCGGGGCGATGCACAGCAATGTTCTAGCGCCATTGTGCACTGCGAAAGATTTCGTCCCCCCAAAAGCAGGAGCCAGAAATGGAACAGCTGATGAAAGGCGTGTCGCGGTTTCGCGATGCGGTCTATCCCGAACACAAGCAACGCCTCGAGACCCTCGGGCGCGACGGGCAAAGCCCCACCACTTTGATGATAAGCTGTTCCGACAGCCGTGTGGTACCTGAACTCATCACCCAGTCCCAACCCGGCGAATTGTTTGTGATCCGCAATGCGGGCAACATCGTACCGCCTTGGCAGCGGGTAAACGGCGGCGTGACCTCCACGATCGAATATGCCGTCATGGGCCTCGGCGTGACAGACATCGTCATTTGCGGCCACGCCGACTGCGGCGCGATGAAGGCGCACTTCGCGCCCGAAGGCGCTCTCGATGCCATGCCATCGGTCAAGGAATGGATTGGTCATTCCACCGCTGCACACTCGGTGATCGAAGCTTGCTGCGGCTCGGCAGACGACGGCGAAAAGCTTGACCGCCTCGTAGAAGAGAATGTCATCCTTCAGCTGACGCATCTGCGCAGCCACCCCTGTGTAGCCGCTGCACTGGCTAAGGGCGAACTCCGCTTGCATGGCTGGGTGTTCGACATCTCCGAAGGCGCAATCCGCGCGCTCGACGGCGAAAGTGGCAAATTCCGCCGCATGGAAGATCCCCAGCACCCGGTCCCGGTTGCCGATTTCGGTGGTAATCGCCAGCAGGCTCGGGAAGCGGCCTGACCTCCCAGTCCCTTCCCAGGGCCGGTGCCCGTTCGCAGGAGTTCGAGCGCACCGGCCCACCCTCCCGTCAAATCTGCTGACCCGAGACTTTTACACTAAGGAGCCGTCGTGGCCGACAAATCGTCGTTATTCTCGTCCTTGGGCAAGGACATTCCCGCTTCAATCGTGGTGGCGCTCGTCGCCCTGCCATTGTGTCTGGGTATCGCGCTCGCTTCGGGCGCGCCTTTGTTCTCCGGGCTGATCGCGGGGATCGTCGGCGGCATCGTCGTCGGTGTCCTCTCCAAATCGCAACTTTCGGTCAGCGGCCCCGCAGCGGGCTTGACCGTGATCGTCCTCGACGCATTGACGGTCCTGCCTACTTGGGAAATCTTCCTCCTGGCAGTTCTGCTCTCCGGTTTGCTTCAGGTCGGGCTTTACTTCACCCGTTCAGGGACTCTGTCGGAATTCGTGCCCAGTTCGGTCATCACCGGCATGCTGGCGGCGATCGGCCTGATCCTGATCCTCAAGCAAATTCCTTATGCCATGGGCTATGACGGGGATTTCGAAGGCAGCCTCAGCTTTCTCCAGCCTGATGGTCTCAACACGATTTCCGCCTTGTTCTACTCCGTATGGGATTTCTTCCTGCTGGGGCCGATCATCATCGCAGTGGTTTCGCTTATCTTCCTCTTCTGGTGGGATGCAAACCGTCCCAAAGACGGCCTGCTGAAGCTCCTGCCCGGACCACTGGTTGTCGTTCTGTTTGGCGTGCTTGCAAACGAAGCGTTCAAGCTCTTCGCACCCGGGCTCGTCATCGACCCAAGCCAGCTCGTACAGGTCCCCGTATCGGAATCGCTGGGCGAATTCGTCGGACAGTTCCGTACTCCCGACTTCTCGGCCATCACCATGCCCGACGTATGGATCGTCGCAGTGACACTAGCGATCGTCGCCAGTCTGGAATCGCTGCTGTGCGTTAAAGCCGTCGACGAAATCGACCCGCGCCGCCGTACGACCGACAAGAACCACGAACTGCTCGCACAGGGCGGTGGTAACTTCGTTTCCGGCCTGATCGGTGGCCTGCCGCTCACGTCTGTTATCGTCCGGTCTTCGGCCAATGTTGCCGCTGGAGGTGAAACCAAGACTTCGGCCATCCTCCACGGCTTCTGGTTGCTCCTGAGCGTTCTGCTGATCCCGGTCGTACTCAACCTCATCCCGCTTGCTGCGCTCGCTGCGATCCTCATTCAGGTCGGCTACAAGCTCAACACGCCTGAACTCTACAAGCGCCGCTGGGCGCAGGGCTGGCATCAGTTTGTGCCCTTCATGGCCACTATCGCAGCAATCCTCTTCACCGATCTGCTTCGCGGCATCATCATCGGACTAGCCATCGGCTTCGTATTCGTCGTCGCCCGCAACTTCCGCACTGCAGTCAGCGTAGCCAACGACGGTGATTTCTGGATGGTACGCGCTCGCCGCAACCTCTACTTCATTCACAAGTACGAGTTGCAGAATTCGCTCAACAAGGTGCCGGAAGGCGCGAGCGTGGTGATTGATCTCGAACGGGCGGAATTTGTCGATCCGGACAACATCGACATCATCAACAGCTTTGCCCGCAACGCCAAGTTCCGCGACGTTTCGGTCACCATCCGCGGCGATGTCGACCACCTCGAAGACACTCCGCTGGAAGCCCCTGCCAAGAAGGTAGCTTACACATGAAGACCATTCGAGAACTGAAGCTGTCCAACAAGGCCTGGTCGGACGAAATGCGTGAGCGCAAGAAGGACTATTTTGCGCGGCAGACGGTTGGCCAGAATCCGGAAGTGATGTGGATTGGCGGATCCGACAGTCGTGTATTTCCACATCAGATCACGCAGACCCGGCCGGGCGAATTGTTTATCCATCGCAATCTCGCCAACCTGGTCTACTCCGATGATGACAATCTGATGGCCGACTTACAGCATGCGGTCGACGATCTAAAGGTCGCGCACATTATCCTGTGCGGCATATACGGTTGCAACGGCATGGGTGCCGTATTGAATGGCGACGCGACGGGCCACATGCATTCCTGGCTACGCGCTTTGCGGGAGGTCTACGAAGAAAACCGTCTGGAAATCGATTCGATCGAAGATCCCTTGGATCGGCAGAACCGCTTGGCCGAACTCAACGTCCGTGAACAGCTTCGCCGACTTTCGCAGCTCGACATTGTGCGCGCTGCCTTGGAACGCGGGCAGGACCTGACCTTGCATGGCTGGATCTACGATTTGAGCAACGGCAGGCTGACCGAATTGTTCGAAGTCGAACCCGTCAGCGAAACGTCGGGCTTTGCTATGCCTCTGCAGGATGTTCCGCAAATGGAAGACCATCTCGCCGTTGCAGAGTAATTGAATGCATGGTGTGGTAGCGAACAGGCCCCGCGCGCCTCTCGCTACCACACCTAACCTCGCGGTCAGGCAATCGCACCCAGTTCCTTCTCAAGCTTGGACAACCACGGTGCATAGGGCTTCCATGCCCCTTGCCCGGACCGGTTGAGCGGACGTCGAACCTGTTCGGAACTTGCCGTCCGTACCGCCCGCTCAGTTCGATGGAAATCGAGGCAGGATTCTTCGAACGGAAGGCCGATATGATCGAGCATGCGCCGGGTCTGGCCTTCCAGATCATCGAGCACATCCTCGTGGTTCACTCGGAGGACCCGGCCGGGAAGCACACTATCCCAATGGTCCATCAGACCGACATAATCGCGGTAATAGCGACCGATCTCCGTCAGCCCGTACGTGAAGTCCTGCCCCTCGGCAAAAAGCTGTTTGAAGCCCGAGAAGCAGCAATCCATCGCATCGCGCCGCGCATCGATAATGGTCGCGTTGGGCAGTATTAGGTGGATCAATCCGATGTGGCGGAAGTTGTTCGGCATCTTGTCGATGAAGAACGGCGCACCCTGTCGGTGAATGCGAGTATCCTCGATGAAGCGATCACCCATTTCAGCGAATTGATCCGCGTCCAGATCGTAGAGCACCTGAGGATAACGGCTCTTGCCGGCCTTTCGCCCCCGCAATTTGTGCGCGAGCGCGAGGATGTTCGGCAGTTCCAGCGTCCCATCGATCTGTGAGTGACTGGCAAGAATCTGTTCGAGCAGTGTCGATCCGGCACGCGGCAGGCCGAGGATGAAGATCGGGTCCCGCACAAGGCTACCTACATTCGCCTTGCTCTCAAATAATTCAGATGTGCAGACTTTCATCTGTACATCCATTTCAGCAGTCATCCGGTCGGCATCATAACCGGTTTGACGGCGCTTCAGATCATTGCCGTACTCATAAAAGCGGAATGACGGGGCATGTTCGGCGCGGTCTTCAAAGGCCTTGCCGAGCGCGAAAGCAAGGTGAACCCGGTCCATGAAGCCAATGTCCGTGCGCGCTGCCTGCCCTTGCATTGCGGCAAGCTCTGCTTCGGTAAAACGATAGGTCTTGAGATTGGCAAGCGCGTAATACGCATCCCCATGTCCGGGCCGCGCAGCGATCGCCGCGCGATAGGACGCCACAGCGCGTTCCTGATCCCCGACCGTCTTCAGCGCATGGCCGCGCGATGTCAGCGTCGCCGGATCGCCGGGCAGGCGCGCCAATACACTATCGAAAAGTTCGAAGGCCCGGTCGTAATTGCCAGTCTGCATGCTTTCGATCGCCAGGTGGGACTGAAACAGCGGGCTGTCAGGATCTCGCTGATACAGCGCCTCTGCTTCTTCGCATGAGCGAGCGAACTTTTGTCGCTTGCGAAGCACGTCGATATAATCGAGCCGAACCTGAATATTATCGGGCTCGAATGCCGCGGCGCTCTCCAGCAGGAATTCCGCATCATCAAGTATCCCCAGCCTCAGGCCGATCTGAGCCAGCAACCGCATCGCTTCGACATGCTTGGGATTGCGGCGCAGAAAGTGTCGGCAGATTTCTTCTGCCCGCAGTGGGCGGCCTTCATGGAGATGATGCGTCACCGCAATCAGCTCTTTAGGCAAGGCCAGGAGACGCCGTTCCTGATTGCGCGCAGTTGTCGCTTCGCCCATTCGACCAGCCGCTTCGAGTAATTCCGCCTGTGCGCGCCAGCTTGCCGCGAGCGCGGGATTGAACTGGACTGCGCGGCCATAAGCTTCAACTGCTTGCTCCGTTTCGCCCGTCGCACGCGCGAGGTGGCCGGCCTCCTGCCAGGCGCGTCCATATTCGGGGATCTGGGCGTGCAGGCGGTCCAGATAATCCTGCGCATCTTGGTGGCGTGCCAGATAACGGTTTGCGACCGCCGCGATATAGAGCGCCTCGGCATCATTCGGGACATCGGCCAGGATGGCCTCGGCAAGTGCCAGCCCCCGCTCGAAGGCGTTGGCCTGCAGCGCTTCCTGCGCATCCTTCAGCGTTTGGTCACGCCGATCCATCCTGTCTCCTCGTTACTTCTTGTACAAATGGCGGAGGCGAGCCTCAAGCTGCGCCCCTGCCATAAATACGACCGTTGTTCTGGGTCAGTAGCTGAAGGTGGCTTTCGCACCCACCGTCAGCGGCCGATTGGTTACGATGCGCGCGCGATCGTAATAAAAGTCGCCAGCAGTTTGAGCCCGCTCGTCAAACAGGTTTGCCCCGTAAACCTCGAACCGCCACTGATCGTAGGATACGCCCGCCGATAGATCGACCACGGTGTAGCTGTCGAGCTCCAACCGATTGATGGAGATAATGTCGGTGAACTTGGAGGCTGAATGCGAAATGGACGGCTGGATAAACGCGCCCAGTTCGTCGGTCAGATCCCACTCATAGCGCACCCGCAGATTACCCTGAAAGGACGGGGCATAGGCAAGATCGGATCCAACCTGCACGTCGTCCGTCGGGGTCAGGACCTCGGTAATCTCGGTATCGAGCAATGACACCGCACCCGAAAGCGTCAGACCGGGCGCTGCATAAGGCGCGAAGGTGAAATCGGCTTCGAAACCCTTGATCTCTGCATTCGCCGCATTGTCCGAAAAGAACAAATTGGTGATGCTGGGATCGAAGATGGTCGTCTGCAGATTGCTGATGTCGACGTAAAATAGGCTGCCGTTGATACGCAGCTGACGATCGAACAGTTCGGTTTTCGCGCCGATCTCGTAGTTCTTCACCTCGTCCGATTCCAGCTCGAACGGAACGGTGAAGCCGTCGGGTCCTTGCGCACCACCGGGACGATTGAGCAGGCCGGGACGGAAGCCTTCCGAATAGGTCGCATAGAACAGCAGATCTTCCGTCGGGGTGAAGTTGACAGTCGCCTTGAAGATCACGCCCTCGGTCTTCGCCTTGTCGGGTGCACGGATCGCGTTGAACACCTGTTGCGCCTGAGCAGCAGTAAGTCCTGCTGCCTGTATGTCCTCAAGGCTATCGTCTCGTCCGAAGGTCTGACGCAGATCGGCATCGCACGACCCGATGAAGGTATATTGCCCATCGCCATCATAGAGATCCGACAGGTTGGTGCCAAAGGCGTTCGCATCCTGCGCGGCGCCCGCATTGCAGAAGGAACTGTTGGCTGTGCCTTCGAAATCGACCTCGACGTTGTAATACCGAGCGCCGCCGGTGATCGACAGCAAATCGGGAACAAGGTCGAAGGTTGCTTCCCCGAAAATGCCGAACTGCTGATCGGTCCGCTTCACGTCGTTACGGAAGATGACACCATACGGAAACGGTCCCGCATCGCTGGCATAGGCTCCCGGGAAAGGGAAGTTCGGCGCAAACCCGCCGAACGGCTGGGCCAGTTCGCTACCCGGATAGGTATAGTCGTTGCGTTCCTTGAGCACGAGGTCGGAATAGAACCCCCCTGCAGTCACACGGAAGCGATTTTCCTCCGGCGTGCTGAGCCGCAATTCCTGCGTGAACACCTGAAGATTGCTATCCGAGGTGACATAGAGGTTGGGCGCCTGGCATGTCCCGCTCGGTGCCGCGTCGCCGGGATAGCTGACCGACCCATCGCAGATGTAATATGGAAGGTACTGGCCGGCGAAAAGATAATCCGAGTAGTCGATCCGCTGCTCGGTTTCGCGTTCCGTGTAGGCACCGTTGTAAATCACATCGAGCATGCCCAGACGGCCTTCGACGCTCCAGGCAGTGTTGGAGAAATCGTCCTCCAGCCGGTCGTCTTCAAAGCGCTGAATCTCAAGATCATCGAGATCGAGTTCCGGATCGGCGAAGAATACTCCGTCGCTCTCCAGACTTTGGCGGCTGTGCGCTACGGTGATCCGCCAGTCCGGCGATACCTCGTAAAGGGCCGAGACGCGGAAGCCTGAATATTGGGTGTCGTTGAAGTCATTCTCGACCAGCCCGGCGTTATTCGCCTCCATGAAGTTAACGCCCGACAAGTCATCGCCCGATTGAAAGCCGGCGCGATTGGGTGCCACGGGCACACCGTTGTCGCGCACCGTTCCGGCTGGGCGGAAGCGCGCGCTTTCGCTTGCGTCGCGGGTGCCTGCGACATTGTCGATGTAGCCGCCCTGATTATCGAGATATACGACGCCGCGCACGGCGAGATTGTCGGTCACCGGCACGTTGAGCATGGCTTCGGCCTTGTAGCTCGCCTCGCCTCCCTTGGTGAAGGACGTGCCGACACTGACCCTGGTGTCAAAGCCCGACAGATCGGGCTTGTTGGTGATGAGCCGCACGACACCAGCCTGCGAACTCGCTCCGAACAAGGTGCCCTGAGGCCCGGAAAGAACTTCGATCCGTTCGAGGTCGGCGGCATAGACGTCGAGATTACGACCCGGCTGTGCCAGCGGTTGCTCGTCTAGATAAAGCGAAACGTTAGGAGCAAGACCCGCGACGCCCGCCGTTGTGAGGTTTGGCGTGGTCGACGCAAGTCCGCGAATATAGATCGTGCTCTGGCCGGGACTGCCACCGCCAGCGGTCACGGTGGGCAGTTGCTGCAGATAATCGTCGAAGGTCGCGATGTTCAACTGGTCGAGCTGTTCCTGACCCAGGGCCTGAACCGAAACCGGTACGTCCTGCAGATCTTCGCTGCGACGCTGGGCGGTGACAACGATGGTTGTGACGCCGCCTTGGCGCGGCTGCCTCTGAGCGCCGGTCCGGCTCTCGGGCTGCGTGGCGGTTCCCGAAGTAGTGGAACTCTGCGCGTGCGCATGTGTGGGTGAAAGAAGTGCAATCGCAAGCGCACCGAATGATATGCCTTGTGCGGTTTTAAATAGGATAATGGCCCCCTTGAAGATGTCATGCGTGAAGTCGATCATCCGGCGCGACAAGTCGGCCAGGTATCGACGATGATGGATGTTGTGTGGGGGCGACCTACGGAAGCTGGTCCCGTTCGGCCACCGAAGTGCGCCTATTTCCCGGGATTGACCGATGGCTGTTGCTGCAATGCAACAATTAATCCCGCCACCCGGCAGTGCCGGTCACTTAGTTGTGCTGTTGATCACTTCTTGTCCGCTGCGACCCCGACCGCCGTCGTGGGCACGCCCTGATGTTTACGGATCAAGTCGTAACAGATCGCCTTCACGATCGAAATTGCCATCAAGGCGACGACGAACGAGAATGGGAGTGCGCCAATGATCATCGTGATCCGGATCGCCTCGATTCCCCCAAGAACCAGCATGCTGCCGACTACTGCGGCGAGAGCGGCCCCCCAGAATAGGATGTGCTTTCGATGTTCGCCTTCCGTGTCGCCTGCTCCGTTGATCGTATTTACGATCAGGATCGCGCTGTCGGTGGAGGTCACCAGATAAGTCATCAAAAGCACCACGATCATGCCCGAGACGGCAAACGCCGTTCCAGGATCTAGGATGACGGCTAAGGTCGCATAAAGCTGGTCGGCCATCGTGGCATTCACAATGGTGCCACCTGCACTTCCATTGAGTTCAAGGGCGATCGCGGTGCCGCCAAGCAATGTCATCCAGATGAAGCATACCAAAGATGGGACGAGAACCACGCCGAAGATATACTCGCGGATCGTCCGCCCTCTTGAAATGCGGGCGATGAACATGCCGACAAAAGGGGAAAACGCGATCCACCACGCCCAGTAGAAAACCGACCAATCCAGCTGCCACGCTACCAATTGCTCTCCTACGGGACCCTCATCGGAAAACAGGGTGAGCGACAGGGGGATGAAATGCCCGATATAATCCGCGATTCCCTGGCCCAGAAGTTTCAGGGCGAATAGGCCGGCGCCCATGATCGCAAACAGCAAGAGCAGCAGAAAGGAAAGGCCAAGATTGAGGTTGGAAAGCCACTTGATACCCTTCCCCACGCCCGACAGCGCACTGAGGGTAGAGGCACCGACCAGAATGGCCAGGGCAAGTGCAATGGCAGGCAGGGAAGAGGACCCATCCGGGTTGAGCAGCCAATCACCCAAGCCGACGCGTGAAAGACCGACAACGAATTGTTCAACGCCCAGGCCCATGGTCACTGCAACGCCGAGTATGGTTGCCACGACCGCGACGACATCGACCACGTGGCCGCCAAATCCGGACATGGTCTTTCCGAACAAAGGAACCAGAGCGGACCGGATCGTCAGCGGAAGATCGCGCCTGTACGCTACGTAGCCGATCGCCAGCCCCACCAGGGCATAGGTTCCCCAGGCTGCGAAACCCCAGTGGAGGAAGGTATAGACAAATGCTGGCCGCACCGCGTCCCAGGATTGCGCCTGGACCGCGCCGCGGATGATATCCGGATTTTCGGAAAAATGGGAGAGGGGCTCACCTGTCGAATAGGTGAGCAGCCCGATACCGATGCCCGCACCGAATAGCATGGCAAACCACGAGAGACGTGAGAACTCAGGCTTCTCTCCGGCATATCCAATCCTGAGGCTGCCGGTTTGCGGGAAAATTGCCAGGATGGCACATATCGCTATGAGCGCCGCCACAAGATAGACATACCACCCGGCGAAGGACGATATGATCGTTGAATTGGCCGCCGACAGGGTCTCGTTGGCGCTGACTGGGAAGAAGATCGCCCACAGGATGATGAGCGTAACGATGATCTTCGCTGGGATTGTCACCTGACGGCTGAAGCCATCGTAAAAGCCGCGATCGGCCGTGCTAATCGGCAGTTCGACCAGTGGCGGGGCTATCCCCTTGGGATCATCGGATGACATGGTTCTCTCGCTGACTTGGCTGTCCCAAGGTTCGGCGAACAGTGGGTAAGGATGCTGGCATCATACGGACGATCGTCAAGAGATCAAATGGCACTGCCATCTTAAGCACGGCGCTATTGTCCCAGCGCACATTGGAACAGGCCCCCGATGTCAGGCCGCGGTACGCGGCGTCTATTGCTGCAGGTAAAACATCGACCGCCTTGCCCAGCCCGCACAAAGCACCCAGCATTCTCACCGGCGCGCACTAGGCAAAGGTTGGATTTTTCAAGCTTTTCTCAATCTTTCCATATTAACGCGATGCTCCAGTCCCACTTAACCACGCCTCGAGAAGCCTCGCCCAAGCAATGGTCGCAATCCTCATCACTCTCGCTGTCGCCGGCATGGTGGGCATTGCGCTGGCCGTTTGGCTCAGGCCGCAACTCATCCATCTGCGCGGCTCCATAGAGCGCGCTGAAGGACTGATCGGAATAAAGCACACCGGCGGATTTCTGGCCCGGGCGTCACAAATAATCGTGGCAATGGAGCAGGCGCTCCAAAGCTCAGCGCCGCGTGCACAATCTCACGCGATTTCGGGTTTGCCGACGCGCGAACCCTTGATTGCGCGGATGAAGAGCGATCGAAAGGGCACACTCGGCATCCTGGCGTTGAAGGACTATGATCGCTTGTGCGCCTTCGACCCGGAATCGGCAGAGCGCTTGTTGCTGATCATGGTCGAGCGTTTGACGGCAATGGTGCCAAGAGACCAGCTCGTCGCACAGCTTGATCGCTCCCATTTGGCTATCTGGATTGGGCCGGACATGGAGTTGGCGGCGGCGACTACCGAGGTGGAAGCACTCGCCTACTCATTGGGCGATCGCTGGTGTGACGGCGAAAGAGAAATTTTTCCCGAAATCGCATTCCGCACCGGAGAGTTCAGGTCCGACAGCGGAGCTCCCGAAGCCTTGCTGTCGCAAACCCTGTCATCATTCTCGGTTCCACTGATCACCGACGTGCGGGAAATCGTATCGAGCATCGATCCTGCGATCCAGTCGCGCGAGCGCTTCCAGATAGAGCAGGATCTGCGTCAGGCTGTCGGACGGGACGAACTGCGCATGCAGTTTCAACCTCTGATAGACGCGTCGACAGGGCGGGTGTCGGGGGCAGAGGCATTGCTCCGTTGGCACCATCCCACGCGAGGACTGATCCCGCCGACCCGCTTTATTCCGATCATGGAAGCTTCCGATCTGTCGCCTGAAATTGGCCTTTGGGCTCTTAACCGGGCGGCGCGAGAGGTACGCCAATGGCGCGATGGTGGACATGATCTACGTGTTGCGGTCAACGTGTCCGGTAGACAGTTGGATGGCGCCGACCTGCCGCTCATGATCGAACGGACACTGGCGCGACATGATCTCGGTGGGGAAGCTCTGGAGATCGAACTGACAGAAACAGTTGCCCTTGCCGAAGGTGATTGCGCCGCGCGCCTTAGCGACGCTCTGCGGTCGCGGGGCATCCGGATCGCAATCGACGATTTCGGCACCGGTTATTCCAGTTTCGCGGCGCTCAATGCCATCGCCTTCGACAAGATAAAGATCGACCGGGCATTCGTAACTGACGTTCATGCCCGACGCGAAAGCCAGGCGATCTGTTCCAGCATTCTTACGCTTGGTCGGGGGCTTGGCATTAACGTCTTGGCTGAAGGCGTCGAAACAGCCGAAGAATTTCTATGGCTGCGCGATCATGGATGTCGTTTCTTCCAAGGTTTCTATTTCGCCCGGCCGCTTTCGGGCGAGGACTTCCTGACTTTTGTCAAAGACGAACAGACGCTCAACAGATTGTTGCAGGCGGACACACAACTTATTTCTGAGAGGATGCGGGCATGACGACCCTTTTGCGGAGCGTGAAGATAGGCATGGGCCTGTTTGGTGTTCTGGTGCTGAGCGCATGCTCGTCCGGACCAAAAAGCATAGCGCCCGCTTCTGCCATACAGCAGGTCGATCCTGATGAGGTCGAAGAAATTGCAGCTTTGCTAGACCGGGGAGAGGTTCGATCCGCGGAGAAACGACTCCGGAAAGGTTTGGACCGGGATCCGATGAACCCTTCCCTGCAAGTCCTTCTACAGGGCATCGAAGGTGACGCCCGAACCGATCTGGGACCGAAAAACTTCAGCTACACCGTCCGCTCTGGCGAAACGATGACGGAATTGGCTGAACGCTTCCTTGGCAACCGCCTCAAGTCCTATCAACTGGCGAAATATAACGGCATAGATGTGCCGGACGCATTGGAAGTCGGACGCGAACTTCTGATACCCGGACAGTCACCCAATGCAGCGAGTTCCCCTCGATCGACACCAAAGGCGGAAAAAGCCGCACCTGCCCGCCCAAAAACGGAAGTGGCAAAGCCAGCTAAGCCGGCAGCCGCCCCTGCGCCACGCAAGACTGTCGATCATGCTGCTGTCCGTCGTGCGCGCTCCGCGGGGCTTGTTGCCCTCAATCAGGGCAACGTGAAACAAGCGGTCGCGCTGCTCCGCCGCGCAGCTGCGCTCGACCCAGACAACAAAGCAATTGCAGCTGATCTGCGCCGGGCGGAACAGATTGCCGCAACTGTCAGGGCACGACAGTAATTGGTTGATAAGACTTTTACTTTAATCCCGCGTCACCTGCCGATTGGACTATCGAGCTGGAAGGGACGCGCACAGTATGATCGAACGGCTCGACCGTTACAGGATAGAGGGCAAGCTTGGCGAAGGCGCCATGGCGGACGTTTACCGTGCGCACGATCCGGAAATCGGTCGTACGGTTGCCATCAAGGTTCTCAAACCCGAATTCGCCAGCAATGCAGACATTGGTAGTCGTTTCTTGCGCGAAGCACGGGCCGCAGGTGCCCTGAGCCACGCCAACATCGCGACAATCTATGACGTGGGCGAGGCCGACGGAATTGCCTACATCGCGATGGAGTTGGTGGACGGACGCCCGCTCGACCGCTGGATTGCGGCCAATGGCAGGATTCCGCACGAACGAACGCTCCATCTAGCTCTGCAACTCGCCCAGGCTCTCGGCTATGCGCATAGCATGGGGATCGTGCATCGCGACGTGAAGCCATCCAACATTTTGATCTCCGAAGACGGGAAGACCGTAAAACTGCTCGACTTCGGGGTAGCGAGAATGGGCGATGCCGATCCTTCCGCGCTTGAGAGGACGCAGGTGGGCCAGCTTGTCGGCACACCGCGCTACATGAGCCCCGAACAGGCGCTCGGTCTGCCGGTAGACGCCCGTTCCGACCTCTTTTCGCTCGGGGCAGTTTTCTACGAAATGACGACCGGAAAACCAGCTTTCCCCGGCGGAGAACTGGCGGTGCTCGCAATCCAGATCGCTCAGGGCAAAGTCACGCCGATCGGAGAGGTTACGACTGACTGCCCACCTGGATTTCGCGCGGTCATAGACAGACTTCTCGCGAAAAAACCCGAGCAACGTTATGCGGACGGCACTGCCCTCGCCCAAGTGCTCGAACGCGAAGTGAACGACGCACGCGAAGGAGGCGCAGTTTCGCGAGGCCTGTCTTTGCGGTTCAAAGTTCCAATCGCGCTTTTTTTGGTCACGGCCCTCGCCTTGGCGGCTTGCGTCAGCGTCATTCTCCACCGCCAGCAGCAAGCACTCGAAACGATGGCGGCCGCGACCGGAAACAGCATTGCTGCCTTCATTACCGGCAATGCGGCCGTCACGATTGCAGAGAACGCCGGAATGCCGTCTCCGCAACAGGACTGGACGGCTCTTCAGGCGTTCGTCACCACTGCCGCGCAAGACGACGCCATGCGCGGGATTGTGGTCGCCGACGCAGATGGCACGATCCGGGCGTCCAGCAACCCGCAACTCATCGGCAGGCGCTACCAGAGTCATGACGCCGAGGACGCGATCCTGGAACAGCCGGATCGACGCGTCACGAATGTGTCCGACGCGGATGGCGGTGGCATGCGCTTTGTTCATCCGGTGAACTATGCCGGGGTCCGGTTCGGAACAGTAGATCTGGTGCTGAAACGCGACGCGCTTAATGCAGCCCTTTCTACATCGAAAGCTCTGTTTGCAGGGCTTTCGGCCGCTGTCATGGCCGTAGTCCTGCTCATTGGATATCTAAGCGGCGCGTTTGTAGCGCGTCCACTGCGTCGCCTGCGAAAGGCGCTGGACGAAATGACGGCGGGCGATCTCACCACCCGCATTTCACATCAGCGCCGGGACGAGGTGGGCGAGGCTTTCGATGCCTTCAACCGCGCAGCATCCACCGCTGAGGTGCGCAGTGCCAGCACCCCGAAACCGGCCGATACCGCGGTTCTTGCTACCCGGATCGCGGCGTAGGAGCATCGCAATGTACATGCTTCAACTGTTCGATATCGACGACGCAGTCCAGCCGATCGACGCACGGCTGTTTGCTACGGGGAACCTCACTATCGGACGCGACGCTGCTGCCGACTGGAGCATTGCAGACCCCAATTGCGAAGTGTCACGCAATCATTGCGAACTTCGGATCTCGGACAATGGCCTGTCGCTCCATGTCAGCGGAGCGAACGGCGTTTATGACGACTTCAGCGGCGCCCGTTATCCGGACGACGCCGAATTCGTGCTCTCTGTGCCGGCAACCTTGAGGCTGGGACGGTTCCGCATCGTCATCGCTCCTGCGCCCCTTGCCGCATCGCCTTCCGGCGCAGCAGATCGCACGATGGTTCTCACTCCTCCGCTTGGCACATCGACCGACGTTCCCAGCGAATGGGACGAACCGACAAATCAATCGACACCTGCCAGTGGGACGCTCTTGGAAGCGTTCTGCCAGGGCGCCCAACTCGATGCGTCGCTGTTGTCCAGCGAAGACCCCGATGAGATCATGCGCCGCGCGGGCGCTCTTTACCGCCAGATGGTCCTTGGAATCGGCGACCTAATGTCCGAACGCAATGCTGCGCGGCAAAGATACAGCCTCAACCGGACAACCATGTCGGGCCAGGACAACAATCCTTTCAAATGGGCACCGTCCCAAAGGCTCGCCGTCGACCTCCTGCTTGCAGAATCAACCGGCTTCATGTCCGGTCCTACAGCGCTCCAGGCTTCGTTTCGCGACGTCAAACGGCATCTCGTCGCTACCTTTGCAGGCATGCGCGGGAGCCTGCGCGCAGCGATCAATCATTTGAACCCGGATCGACTGGACGGGTCGGGTTCTCGGCGCAAGACGTTGCTTCAGACGCGCTCTCAGTCAGCCTTGGAACAACTACGCGAGCGTCATGCCGAACTTTGTTCCGAGATTGCGGACGGTGTGCCGGGCGCGCTCGACCGCGCCTTCGTTGTGGCCTACGACGAAGCGGAAACGGTTGCTGATACATGCGACTGAGCAGGTTCTTCCGGCATCGGAAAGAGAGCGATCCGCTGGCTTCGTCGGATATTCAATCCGTAAGCCGCAGCCATGTCGGTCGGTTCCGCACTCTTAACGAGGACCGCATCCTCGATCGTCCGAATTCCCGGTTATGGGCAATCGCCGACGGCATGGGCGGTCATGTGAACGGCAGTCTCGCTGCAGAGACCGTCATTGCCCATCTTGGAGGTTTGCCGCAGGTACAGGAACCGGCGGCCATTCGCGCTGCCATCGAAGCGGCGAATGGCTCGATCCTTGAACGGGCTGGCGGAAAAAGCGGGACGACAATCGTCGCACTGAAAATATTTGATGACTGCGCGCGCATCTGGTGGGCCGGCGACAGTCGCGCCTATCGTTTGAGAGACGGGAAAGTGGACCTTCTCACTCGAGACCATAGCCTTGTACAGGAATTGGTCGAAGTGGGCGAAATAGCCGCCGACGAAGCGGCAGGACACCCTCGGGCCAATGTCATCACCCGTGCGCTCGGCATTGCCAGCAGTATAGATCTCGACGTGCGGGAAATCGATGTGAGTGCGGGCGACCTGTTGCTTTTGTGCTCTGACGGCCTTTCCCGCTCGTTTGTCAGTGACGATCTTCGCAACGAGGAGCCGATCGATGCCATGGCTGATCGATTGCTCAGAAATGCGCTCGAGCGAGACGGGCGCGACAACATCTCCTTCGTGCTCGTAAAAGCGTAAGCATTCTCGATATCACCGACGTTGCGAAATCAACGAGGGAAATGCGTCAAAATCCCCGGACAGCTCACAGCAGGAACCACATACCCCCCAGCAAAACCACCGAGCCGGTCCCCATCAGACTGGCGACCAGCCGCAGGTTCATCCGCCTCAGGGGCTGGACAGAATGAGCGTCCAGCCGCTCGAGAACGCTGCAGGAATTACGCTCCGCGAGGTAGAATATCACCATCCCAGACAGGATGAAGCAGGATGCGATTGCCTTGGGCAACCAAGACGGTTCCATCTTTCCAAACAAGGCATTGAATCCCAAGCCGATGCCAACCGCTGCAAGGCCTGTTCGCATCCAGCCCGCAAATGTTCTTTCATTCGCTAGCACGGTGCGGTCCTCAGCCAGATCGGTACGTTCTCCGGCAAGCTCGGCAGTGTCGTTCGATTTCGTCATACGCCTCTAGTGCCACGTCGGCCGCCGCCGTGCGCACAACATAAGTTGCGCTCCTCATCGAGACGTATGTCTCGGTGTTCTCATGATAATTCCACATGATCTTTGTTGTGTGAAGGAACCCGATGGAGGCGATATTCGCTCAGTCGCTACTATCGACGCAATCCGTGTTTTGAACCAGTAAGCGCGGCATCATACGCCAGGTTCGTGAGAATCCATGTCGTTACAGCAAAGGGTACTGCTTGAATGTTCACGCAATTGCAGACGCCCCTTCCGGTTCATGTGATCGGCAAAGGCGCGGGGCTGGCTTTCGCAGTGATCGATTATGGCGCGGAGCATAATCTGATATGGGTGACTGCGCTGGATGAGGGCGGCGAAATCTGGTGTGCACCCAACCCGAAGGTGCGGGTCGCGGAGAACTGGTCGCTAGGTCGGAGCAGGGACTCGATAGCTGGCGCCGACAGTCTTGCTGCCCCGGAGGGTGATACCCCTTGAACCAGAAACCGATTGCCTTCTTCGCCCATCATCAGGGCCGGGGCCACGCCAACCGGATAATGGCGATCTCCAAACACATTCCTCCCGAAAGACCTATCACCATTTTGACTGCGAAGCCGGAGCAGTTTGAAAGCCTACCTCGCGAGGCTGAGCTCGTCCGGCTCCCGGACATGATCGGCGCGCCATCGCGATCCAAAGCCTTGCACAATCAGGCGACACCATCCGTTCTGCATTGCGTTCCGCTAGGCGTAGACGAGATGCGCGATCATATGGGCATTATCGCCCAAACCTTACGGGCCATCGATCCGGCCCTTTTCGTCATCGATGTGTCCGCGGAAATCGCGCTTCTTTCGCGCATCATGAGCGTACCAGCCGTCACGATCCGCATGCATGGCGATCGGTCAGACATTGGGCATCTCGCAGGATACGAAGCCTGTGTGGGCATGCTCGCGCCGTTCGACGACGCCATCGAACAGGATAGCTACCCTGACTGGGCTCGCTCGCGCACCTTTTACACTGGCGGCCTCTGCACCACGAAAGATCCAATCCTCACGCGAGACGAAGCCCGCAAACGGCTGGACCTGCCGCTCGACAAGCCCATTACGTTGGTGATCGCAGGCGGCGGTGGATCGGGTACTCCCTACGCTCCGTTAACCGTGGCTGCCCGGGCAGAACCCGAAGGTCTGTGGCTCGTTGCAGGCCCCGTCCACCGCGAAGGACATGAAACGGATTTCGGCAACCTGCGCGAACTCGGATGGATCGATAATCTGACGGAATTTCTGTGTGCGGCAGACCGGGTCGTTGCATCGGCCGGCGACAATACGGTCCATGAGATCGCCCGAGCAGCCAAGCCTTTCCTCTGCATTCCAGAGTGGCGATACTTCGATGAACAGCAGGCAAAGGCTGCCGAGTTGGCCCGAGTAGGTGCCGCCCTCCATCTCAACACCTGGCCAGCTTCGATACCAGAGTGGCAACGGGCGCTCGCAGACACGGATGGGCTGGTTGTTTCGAGGCTCGCGACCCTTCATGACGAGGAGGCTGCGCAGAAGGCAGCGCAATGGCTGGAAAGCGAAGCGCGCCGTTTGTGGGCTAACTGAAACGGACTTCCGGACCCTGCGTTGTCTTGGCAATCTCTGACGCCGTTGGATGGCGGATCACGGTCAGCTTATCCGCATCACGCTCTATCAATCCGCGACGTGCGAAATCGTCGAGCCAGTAATCCATGCACCACTCATGCCAGCAATCGTGGAAAAGCCTCGCATTGCGGACAATGCTCTCGAAATGCTGGAGAGGCGGTTTGTTGATTGTGTGATGCTGATGGTAACATACCGTACCCCCCAGCCAGTAAAGTTCGGCTCCGGCTCTTTCGAGGCGGCGACCGAAATCCGTTTCTTCCGCGCCATAGCCGACGTATCGTTCATCCATGCCTCCTGCGCTGTCCCACGTCTTTCCTATAAGGATGAAGGCAAGACCCCAGATTTCACCAAAGTCCTGAATGGCCCTCGTTGCGCACATGGAAAGGTCGGGCTTCGCCGGGTGGCGCTTGCCTGCCCATTCAAGTTTGGTGACATCAGGCGCGCGCTGCGTGTGGTCCAGCCAGCCGTCCGGATTACCTGGAAGGTAGCGGACCTCGGGCAGAAAGACGCCATCGGGAAGTTGGTCGACGGCTTCGATCGCGCGTTTCACAAAGTTTCGATCAGGGATGCAGTCGACATCTAGAAAGGCCAGAATTTCTCCTTCCGCCTGATCGGCCGCATGGTTTCGCGCTTTGGCCAGCGGGAGGGCATCGCCATCTATTTGCAGCAGACGAATAGGGAATGGACAGTCTGGAGGAACTCGAGGCGCTACGTCCTGCATGAAAGCAACGACCAGTTCGTCCGGCATTCTCGCCTGCGCGCATAGCCCGGCAATCAGATGATCCAGATGCACTTGGCGTCCCCGCACCAGCGTGAGCACAGATACCGAGCGGTACGTCATTGCCAGTGCCCGGCCTCGCTGTAGTGGCGGACCCCCTCGAGCACTCCCCCAGCGTGGGTAGCAGATGCCATATAGGCATGGGAGAGCGCGGGATCATCGCCGAGGCCGTCACTCCAGTTGCCGACGATGATGGGATGAGGACATGCGCGGAGCATGGCCCGGTCGTTCCCGCTGTCGCCTGCCACGACTACCTGCGATTGAGTCATGCCCAGCGCATCTGCAACATGCAGAACGGCGGCGTGTTTTCCCACGCCTCTGGCCAGGATATCCAGATATCGGCCATGACTGGCGACGATCTCGATATCCAAACCGGCGTCGTGCATGGTTCGGCGGATTTCTTCCGGATCGTGATCGTCGAGGAAGTAACTCGCCTTGCCCTTGCGCTGTTCGAGTGGCGCCTGGGGGCGAAGGCCCAGGTCTCTGGCCAAGCATTCTATTGCTTCACCTCGCCAATCTCGCGCCACGTACTTTGCCCATGCGCTGTCTTCCGCATAGCTTCGCGTCGCGGGATCATACCAATGAATTTGGCTGCCCACGCTGCTGATGATGACGTTCGGCGTGGGAACTCCTTCTGCTGCAAGTATGGCCTGAGCGCTGTGGAAGCTGCGCCCGGTAGCAATCCCCAACGCAATCTTGGATGAGTTCTGGATTTGCCAGTCGAGAAATTCGCGCAGTGCCGCCCGATCGCCCAGCAGGGTATTGTCGATGTCGCAGACAAGAAGCCGTCGATGCTCGCTGCTCGGCTTCTGAGGCTCGACCAGCTCGCGGATCACCTTGTGATAGATGTCCGTATGAGCTTCCCAGTCGTAGGCGGCGACTGCATCGCCTCCCGCCGATGCGTATCGAATCCATTCGCGTCGATTGGAGATAATCTCGAGACAGGCACCGGCAATCGCCGCTGGGTCCTTGGGACAAACCAGAAGACCGTTCTTGCAGCGCTCCACGATATCGTTGGGGCCTCCACTATCGGTAGCAACGACCGGCAGACGCGCAGCAGCCGCTTCGAGCAGGGTCAGGCCAAATGGCTCATTCAGTGCTGGGTTTACGAAAACGCCGCCACTCTCCCGGGCAAGAGCATAATAGGCCGGGATGTCTTCGGGCTCGTGCGATTTGGGATAGGCGACCTTCCCGTACAGATCGTGCGAATCGACCGCGCGGATAAGCTCCTCGCAGATCGACCGGCATTCAGGCTCGAGATCGGTAATCCTGCTCCGGCAACCGGCAACGATGACCAGGTTCGCACGGTCTTGAAGAGACGGGTTGGACGCATATGCTTCGACAAGCCCAATCAGATTTTTCTTTCGGACCGGACGGGCGATGGCCAGAATGATGGGCTTTTTCGGATCTCGTAAAAAGCGCTCAACCTCTTGCTGCACCTTCGCATTTGGCGTCGCTCCTTCGAAGCGTTCCAATTCGCAGCCAGGGGGAATGACCCGGATCCGTCCCGCACGGATCGAACCGTAATGCGCATACTGGGCTTCAGCCTCGTCGCGCGAACTCGCAATCACGGCGTCGGCGGCTTCCAGGGCCCTTTCTTCAATAGCTATTCGCCGTTCCAGCTCGTCATTGGTTCGGCCGCTGGCCTCTCGTTTGACCGCTCCCAGAGAATGTCCTGTGAAAACATAGGGAATGCCGAACACCTCCTTCGCGCGGCGAGCCAGAATGCCAGCGTCGGCGTAGTGCGCGTGGATGAGATCAGGTTTCCTATGGAGACCGCGAAGATAGGCGATGAAGGAATCGCACAGCTCGCCATGGCGATGGCGCAGGTCTTCCTTGGGAAGGTAAGCTTCCTCGCCATCGGCAATCCGGACGAGACGCACCTTGTGATCACGCTCGCTCTCACCGGGTCGAAATTTTTCGCCCAGTCGTGAATCCACAAACCCTCGCGTCACGAGATCGATGCGGTGAACGGAGGGATCTTTTGCGCTCGCGTCAGCAAGCTCCAGCAGATATTTGATATGACCGCCGGTGTCCGCCGTCAGCCCATAGGGAACATCCTGCAAAGTGAGACACCCTTGGAGCGCAACATGACAAATGAACATGTGAAGACCCTTTCCAAAGGGTAGGATTCACTTATACATGCTAAGTTCCTGAAATAGCAGGCAATCTATGTTAGTTCTATGCGTATAGCTCATGTCGCACCCGTGATTTATCCAGTCCCGCCGAAGACGTATGGCGGGACAGAGCGTGTCGTCGCCGATCTTGCTACGGCACAGGCCAAAGCGGGGCATGAGGTCACCGTGTTCGCGCCTTGCGACAGTAGGCTAACGGACGTCGAAATAGTCGGGAGCTATCGCTCAGCCTCCGCATCTTCCGACACATATGGAAAATTGACGCCCGGCTTCCCGGCAGAATTGGAGGCGGAACAACTCGCCGATCTCGTAACGCGCGCTGCGCAGTTCGACGTCGTACACCTCCACGGCTCGGCGCATGCGAGCGGAGTATGTGCTGCACTAGGTTTCGTGGACAAAGCTTGACTGTGGACTCGGACCTTGATTCAAGGCTGGCTTTTGGAGGCAGCCTTGGGCGAGCGGATTGGCGTTACGGACGAAGAGTGGGAAGTGATCGGGCCGCTGCTGCCACCTGAGCGGGG